>JBDNHS010000355.1:0-3635 GCA_041688685.1 Kapaibacterium sp. (SeqCode) | reverse complement strand
GTTACCTCCAAATATGTATTTTGAAGTCTTTTTTGATATGTCTCATCACCATATTCTTTAAATTTTAAAATCAATTCTCTAATAACTTCTAATGTCGTTTCAAATTCCTTTTGAACTACTATAAGAGTTTGAGTATCTATAGTTGTTTTTTTAATTGTTTTAAATAAATTCCATAAAACTTTACCAGAAAAGATAAAGGTAGCAATTTCTTCATAAAATCCGTAACTTGCACCAATTTCTAATAAATAAGTAATATCATTTTTTTTCCTTAAACTTCCCTCTGTGAAATTATCTAAAGCTTCAATTACTGCTTGTGTATCTTTTGAGATTTCCATAAATTATGTTTTACTTAATTATAATAATTTTAATATTTAATTGTGGTCAAAATTGATTTAAATATTTCCTCAGTTTCTTTTTGATTAGGTCTTTTACTACCATAAATATCTATTGGAATTATAGCAAATTCATAATAATTATTTAATGAAGATTTGAAAAGAGCTGTCTGCGAATTAATTACACCACCTGTAACAGTTGTATTAAATTTAGCGTAATTATAAGGACCTACATTTATATAATCAATATTTCCAAACAAATCCAAATTGCCACTAGTTTTGATTTTTTTCTTATTTATGCTATACTTTATAACACCCATAATTCCATCTTTTTCAGCTTCTTGAAGGTTCATTGTATTCCTAATAATAGAAAAAACAGCTGTCAAGGTATAATCTTTATTTACCGCAATTGCAAAAATATCAGGATTTGTATTATTATCAATTTTAAGTAGTATCCAATCTTTGGGTAATAATGAAATCATATCACCAAGATCGGACCTAATCAACAACTCAGACATTTCAATTGTTGGTTTTGGGGTTAATTGATAGGATATTCCTTCATTGTATTTGACATTTTTTATTGTATCATTTTCTTTAACAACTATACAAGACTGCAAAATATAAATAAACACAATAAATGTAAATACTAATTTAAATTTAAGTATTGTTTTAGAGTAATTTCGATTTGTAATCTTTAGAAAATTTTCTATTATTTTGAATTTCATAATTTGAGTATATTTCTTTTTAGTTAAATTTAACTAATTCCAACAGACGATGCATACAAAAATATTATATAATTTAGTCTTAACAAAATTAAAATAGAATTTTTTAATTTTATTATTTATTGATTAATTATATTATTTAGAATAATAAAAAAATAATATTGCAAAATATTTTGGAAATTACACAAAATAGTATTATTTTTGTAATCGTATTGAATTCTATAAAATTAAATGTAAACGATAACTGAACAATTATTATTTGGCATTAATTAGAAGTATGCAATACATTCTTAGATAAAGTTCTTTGAAAATTCATTTATAACAAAACTATTCAAAAAAGTTTAAATCCACTTTTGAATTATATAAGGTATGTGTGTACATATGTGACTATGCAAATCACAAACTTTAACAAATTTGAAAAGAATAAAAAATGTTAATAATTTTATTTAAAATTATTTGTTTTTTTAAATAATACTTCATAATTTTGTATTCTTCATTTTAGGTTGATTAAAATTAAATAAATGATAATTTGAAATTATTTGATTAATCATACAATTAAATTTAGATTTTTGGGAGGGTACCAGAGCGGCCAAATGGGGCAGACTGTAAATCTGCTGGGGTAACCCTACGGAGGTTCGAATCCCCCCCCTCCCACAATAAATATCTTCAGGCTATAAGCGTAATATTTTTGTATAATAGTTATAGCCAAAAGTATATTGTATTTGTTGATTTTTGTCCTTCTTTAAAGTGCGGAAGTAGCTCAGTTGGTAGAGCATCAGCCTTCCAAGCTGAGGGTCGCGAGTTCGAGTCTCGTCTTCCGCTCTAAAAATACTTAAATGTATTAAAGTACTAAAAATATTATATCTTTTGAACTTATTTTATAAATAGATTAATTGAAGATTTGCAAATACTGATTATAAGTAACTAAAATATAATTAAATGTATTTATAAACTTCTACTGATACTCAAATTGGATACATAAATGAAAAAATGGTAAAAAATCACAGGTTGGTTTTTTACGCAGACTTGTTTAGGATTTTGCAAATTAATTTTTTACCACTTTTGATAAAGTAAGATTTAATTAACTTATAGTTTTAAATTACTTTTTAAATGATAAAAAAAATTCTGCCGGGTTCTAAATTTTTTCGTTATATAAATATCTCGAAATAAAATATTTTTGCTCACTATTTTTTTTTCAATTGTTCTCTAAAATTAGATTAATATATTCAAATTGATAATTGCTGATGTAGCTCAGCTGGTTAGAGTACTTCCTTGGTAAGGAAGAGGTCGGCGGTTCGAGTCCGCTCATCAGCTCATCCTAACTATAATGAAGCTAAAAGAAACATTAGTTGATTATCAAAAATATATATCTAATAAAAAAAATATGCGGACATAGCTCAATTGGTAGAGTGGCGGTCTCCAAAACCGTAGGTTGTGGGTTCAAGTCCTACTGTCCGTGCAAAAAACAACAAAAATAACAATTAATTAAATAGATTATTATGATTGGAAATATAAAAGGTTTTGTTAGTGAAGTTTCTACTGAAATGAAAAAAGTATCTTGGCCTACAAAAGAACAACTAAAAGAATCAACTAATGTAGTTATTGTAGTTACTTTGGTTATAACTATAATAGTATTCTTGATGGATACTGTGGTCTCTAAAATTATGAAAACTATATTTTAATTGTTTTTAATATATAGATAATTAATTTTTAAGAATAAATAGAACTATTTTTACATATATTTCAAAGATTAGATTTCTTTATGAAATATACTAAAATTTAAAATAACAGAAAATTTAATGGAAAATATTGAATCAAAAGACTCATTTGTGTTAGTTGAGAACGAATCAACTGATAATACAGATGTTGTAAATTATAGCAATGAAGCTTTAAAAAGCGATGTTGTTGATAATGAACAAAAGGAAGTTGAAGTTTCTGTGGTTGAAAATTCTGATGATGCAAATAATGGTTACGACGAGGATTATTTTAAGTGGTACGCACTTAGAACTTTTACAAGTCACGAAACAAGAGTAAAGAATTCTATTGAATCAGAATCTAAAAGATTGAATTTAAACGACAGAATTAAAGAAGTTGTTATACCTCAAGAAACTGTATTTGAAGTTAGAAATGGTAAACGTAAATCCAAAATCAAGAATTTTTTGCCAGGATATATTCTAGTATGTGTTCATTTGGATAAAAAGATTTTAGATTTCATCACTCATTTACCTTCGGTAGTGAGTGTGGTTGGACGTAGAAGTGAAGCAGTGCCTCTTCAAAAACATGAAGTAGATAGAATTTTGGGTAGAGTTGAAGAAAGAAAAGATATTGAAACTATAGAAAACAGTTTCCAAATTGGCGACCCTGTAAAGGTAATAGATGGACCATTTGCTACTTTCTCTGGCACTATCAAAGAAATTAATAATGAAAAGCAAAAAGTAAAAGTTGAAGTTGGAATTTTGGGTAGGAAAACACCTGTTGAATTAGACTTCGGACAAATTGAAATGGAAACTTTAATAGATTAAATATAGATAAACTATAGTAATCTTTAAAGATATTGAATTTAAAAAAATAAATAAAGTTT
>JBDNHS010000354.1:0-1998 GCA_041688685.1 Kapaibacterium sp. (SeqCode) | reverse complement strand
AATTAAAAAATACTATAATCACTTTTATAATTTATTATTTGTTGCGTAATAATTTAATTTTTTTATTATAAAAATAATATATTTTATAAAATTTATGTCAGAAAATCAACAAGATATAAGTGCTTTTTTAACACTGATTAATAAAACAGAATATACGAAATGCAATGATGCCTTTTATAAAAATTTAGATAACTCAATTAAAGAAAATAAAGTAGATATTCTAGTTAATGTATGGAATAAATGTTCTAGTAAAGAAGTTATTGAAAAAATGTATTCTTTACATAAAAATTAGTTGATTAGTTGATTAGTTGGTTTAATTGTACGAGTTATAATTAATATTACATTCGGTTTAGATTAAAAATCAATTTTTTAAAATAGAAACTAATTTATATAAACAAAATTTATTATGGAACAAGAATATTATTTAGTAATAGTCAATACCTTACAAAAAAAGTTTATAATATGTACAGACTCTAACGAATTTAAAAATAAAGAATACGAGATATATTTAAAATTTAAATTTACCGAAAGTAATCGGGTTCAACTAATCAGTAATATCCATCAAAATTCAAATTTAACATTTGGAATAAAAATAATGTTGGAATTTATTAAAAATATATTTTCAAATATTATAAAAAAACATCAAGAATTCAAATTAAAAAAAAATATAAATTTTCGAGAAGATTTATATTCACAATTAAAACATAACAAAATAATTTCTTATTTTCATAATGATGAATGGTTAGATATTCCTAATATAGAATCTATATTAAACAAATATAAAAGTTAAGCATATTTTTCAGTATATTCACGCGCTTTTTTATTAAAAGATTTAATATCGGCAAGATATAATCTCGCAATTTCTGGTGAAAGAGGATCATATGGATTCGGTTTTTCTAATAGTGAACTAATACTCAACAAAACTTTACTGATTGTTAAAGCTGGACTCCATTGATCCTTAAGAATATCAAGACAAATTGTACCTTTATCATTGATATTAGGATGATATATTTTATTTTTAAATGTGACGACCGGTGGTTTATATGGATAATCAGATGGAATGACAATATCCAAATTAAAAATTCCTCCGAAATAAGGAGTGTCTTCTGGTCCTATAATCATACCATCCCATAATTTTTTATCTGCACTTCTGGGTTTCGCACTTATATTCGGTATAGTATTTGTACATAAATCTGCTATTTCACGCTCAATTCTCGTTGCTTTCATTTTAATTAATTATTTATTTCTATAATGAATAATTAAAATATTTATTAAAAAAATCAATTTTTTATTATTGACCAATATTTATTATTGACCAATATTTATTTTTTACCACAACACCGTAGTAACGAAGAACGAGTATTAGTAATTGCTATTGTCGTATTAAGTAATAAAATAGAAGAATTTATTAATTTATTAATATTTTCCCTATCTTGTTCATTTGTATGTATAATTCGTAATTCAATTAACACATTAACTATAACTTTAATAACCGTCGCTATCAAATCTCCATCAATTTTTATTTTTATTTTTAATTTTGAAATATTAAAATTCATTATATTAGTCACAATGTTAATTAAAGAAGGAATATCATAAATGTCTAACTTGCCATCACGCATTACATTTTTAATTTCATCCACTATATTTTTAATCGGAGGTAAATTTTCAAATTGGGCGTTGTCAGTTGATAAAAATTTTAGCACATGTCCTAAATTTTCTTGGCTTTTTGCATCTAAACTTATTAGTAGTTTGTTAATTAAATTTTCAAGTTTAGTATTGTCATTTAAAAAATTTAATATTAATAACAAGTCGTCTTTGGGAGAACTAATAACAGATTCTATCATAACAGTTTCAATTACACCATAGTTATTTATCGGTTCCACAACTGTATTTTCCACAACTGTATTTTCCACAACTGTATTTTCAACAACTGCATTTTCTACAACTGTATTTTCCATAACTGTATTTTCCACAACTGTATTTTCTACAACTGTATTT
>JBDNHS010000353.1:0-3230 GCA_041688685.1 Kapaibacterium sp. (SeqCode) | reverse complement strand
GAAGGGTAATCATGAAAATAATTATATTTTTAATTATGATAATGGTATTCCAGAACATACACTTAGAGATATAATTGCAGATGTTGTACAAATGAATAATTTAGACGGAAATCATAAATCAGGTTATTTAATAAATTATTTGAATGCTATTCCTGATCAAACATTAAGACAATTAACAGAAAATAAAACTCAATTATTAAATATTAATCCAATTCAAATGAAAAATTATATGATTAATTATCTTAATTCAATACCAGATACTACTTTAAGAGAATTAACCGAAAATCAAAAATATATTGTGGGTCAAAAGGGGAATAAAGGAAATGTACAGAATTTTAACTATGAAAATGCTACACCCGACAAAACTCTTCGCGAAATGACAGAAGAAATTAAATATTTAACAAATTTTTTAGGAAATCATCAAACCGGTCCAGAATTTAATTATAAAAATGGAGTACCAGATACTACACTAAGGGAGCATATGGAACGTACTAGACATTTAATTGGCGTTGGACATTCATTTATGGAACAAGGATATATGTTTAATTATGATGATAAAGCTAAAAATACATTAAGAGAAATAACAGAAAAACTAAAACACTTGTCTAATGTCGCATTTAATAAATATCAGGGTGTTATGTTTAACTGGGATGATGTACCTGACCAAACTAATAGAGCAATGACAACCAATACTAAAAATCTTACAGGTATAACCAATGCATATGCTCACAAAGAATATGTATTTAATTATGAAAATGGCACACCAGACCAAACTAATAGAGCAATGACAACCAATACTAAAAATCTTACGGGTATAACTAATGCATATGCTCACAAAGAATATGTATTTAATTATGAAAATGGCACACCAGACCAAACTAATAGAGCAATGACGGGAGCAACAAAAAATCTTACGGGTATAACTAATGCATATGCTCACAAAGAATATGTATTTAATTATGAAAATGGTGTTCCAGACCAAACTAATAGAGCAATGACAGGTAAAGTTAAAAATATAAGTGGTTCAAAGGGTAATGGGGACCAGACTAGAGCTAGAATGGATTATGGTAATGCACTATTAAATACTGAAAAAGAGGTTATTGCAGAAGGTAGAGACCCAGTTCCAGTAAAAGATAATAGAGGACCAACGCCATATTTCACAGAATATGTATTTTGTAATGATGAACCACAAAAAAGGCAAGCATTATCAGGAATTATGCCTAATACAACTATTAAGAATGAATTATTTTTTGGTTAGAAATATGAATAATTTTTGGTTTTATTAAAAAAATTATTTCATATTTCTAACAAGTCTAACTATTATTTGTGGAGTGATAATTTTAGTTAATAATTTATTAAAATTTTGATAGATGAATCTACCTATAAAATTATATGCTTCGAGTACTTCATCATAAGCATTTGAACCTGCAATTGTAATAGACCCGCTTTCAAATACAAAAATACTGATTGCTTTGTCGGGCATATTTTTAAGTCGATATTTAATATTTACTGATGCGTGTATAATTGGGTCAAAAGCTACATCAATTTCATTATCTAATAAGAGTTGGAATAACTTATTTCTATTTATTTGATATAATCCGTTAAAATTTGTATTTATCATTTCAATATTAAATACATTTACATTATTAATATTTAATTTATCAATATTATCAACAAATTGTTTTTCTATGAAAACCATTTTATTATCCAATATGGCTTTTTTAGTTTTTAATTTTTCAAATAATATTTTTAAGCTTTTTGTTATATTATTAAGATGTTTACAACCTGTCATTTGAATAGAACCATTAATAAATAATTTTACATTTACCATTTTATTTTTTTCCTTTTCACTTAATTTATCAGGATCGAGTCCCATCAATGTAGCAGATCTAAATATTAGTGAAACTTGATTAAAAAAGTTTTTTTTTGCTTTTCTTTTCTTTTTTTTATTACTTTGTAGTTTTTTAATACTGACAATATTATTTACAATTCTATTACCATAACGTTTGCCAATTAATATATCATCAAAATCATTAAAATATAATCCTATATTTTCTACATTAAAAATAATATTCAAATTACACGTTATTGTAGATGTGGAAATTTCCAAGTCATATGGTAATATAAATTGGTCATTTTTTGCTTTGTATATACCTTCAATTAATGCGACTGGTTCTATATTACTTTTTTGCTTTTTATTGAATTTTATTTTTGCTATTGGGTTAATAGGTATGGGTTTATTATCTAATTGTGTATCAGTTATATTTAACATACTATTATTCATTGTATATATTATATATAGTTTTATGTATAATTATGTTTAACTATAATTATCAATTTTTTTAATAGGATGATAAAAATGAACAAAAACTAAAACTCCAATGTAAAAGTCAAAGTTAAACTGATATAAAATTATATAGATGATTTATTATAACTCACAAAAAATTTATGAATAACTACAAATATTATTTAACATTTGATGTCGGGATTAAAAATTTAGCATATTGTTTAGCAAGATATGATATAACAAAAAATATAACAGATGGATTGGATATAATAGATTGGGGGATTTTGGATGTATCATATAAACCATTGATTTGTAAACATATAAAAAATAAAAGAAAAATATGTAATACAAATTCAATATATTATTCATTAAAACCTGATGTAAAAAATGTATCATCATCTCACAAAAATCCCAATAATTTAATTGGTTATTGTCAATTTCACGCAAATGAATTAAAACTTAAAGATAAAAAATCTCATAGTAGTCTATTTAGACTATCGAAGAATTTAATATTTGCAAATAATTTTAATGTTCAAATGGAGAGATTATTAAAATCGTTAGAAAATTTTTACAACACAAAATTAACATCATTATACGATACAATAAATCCAGAACACGAAGCTGAAACAAATAGCGAATATTTAATATCAAATTTAGAAATTTTTATAGAAAATCAGCCAGTATTTAAAAATCCTATAATGAAAACAATTTCAATTGGAATATTTACATTTTTTACATTAAAAAAAGTAATGAGTACAAATATAATAAAATCAGTAAATTTCATTTCAGCATCCGATAAGACTCACTTATCTTTTATTACATCAATGAAAGAAATTTTAAAAATAAATCCTAAACCAAATGTTAATTATAAAGTTTATGCCGAGAGAAAAGCATTTGCAATTGATATGACTAATCAAATTGTCAATAATTTAAATAAATCTAT
>JBDNHS010000352.1:0-5101 GCA_041688685.1 Kapaibacterium sp. (SeqCode) | reverse complement strand
GATTAATATTTAATACGATATTATTATCAGTAAAGTTATTAAGTATAATTTCACAATTTATATTTTGATTGATAGTGTAAGACTTTAAACCTCTATCAAATATACCATTATCTTGAACACTTATTGTTCTTTGATTACAATCCAAAATATTTTCAGTAATTTGTGGGTCAGAATTATCTTTATCTACATTTATGACAACCGTAGATAACATTTGTGTATTACAGCTTGTAACTATAAACAAACTATCTATTACTTGCCCAATTTCGTTTGTGTTAGTTTCGATACAAAAATCAATCAATGAAAAAGAACCTCTCGGAACAATTTGATTACTGATATTTTTGATTTTGATTTTATTGATTTTACTAAGAATAGTATTGATTTCAATATCTTCTTTTGTTGGATTTTCTACTCTAATTTGGAAACATTTTTCACGATTTTGCGGAGAATCATAATTGATATTATATTCTTTATTACTTGTTCCATCTTTCAAATCATCAACTGAAGCAAGAATAAGTTCTTTACTTGAGATGTTATAAATTTTACGAATCCACCCACCATTTGCTTCTTTTATCTTAATTTCAATGGTACCTGATTGAGTTTTATCAATTAATCTGAGACTAAACTCATAAACTGGAGTGGGTAAGTCAATACCAGGTATAATTAATTCTATATTATCGCTTTCTACCACTTCTATCCCAAAGACACCTCTATCAAAAGTAAGAGTATCTGTTGCAATAATATCTATTTGATAACAATCATAAGTCTCGAATACTTGTGGCAAAAAATAATCTTGTGGTATAGTAGAAATCCCACCCAAATATCCATAAGAATTTGCAGGTCCATATCCACTTATTATTATACCTAATTTGTCATCAGACAATACTTCGTGAGTTCCCTCTGATACTTTGAAATTCCCATACATAAAATCAGAATTACCAACATTTTTGAATATAGTCTGGTCAACTACCTGCCCATCAATTTTTACACTACTTGTAAACTTTTGATTTACATAAATAGTAATAAAATGGTCGAAGAAATTATTTTCTGTAAAAAAACCATTATCAGTTTTGATTTGTAAATTTATACTTCTATATACATTATGGAATTGTACAATTGGTGGGATTAATGCCATAAATGGATCACCCCAATAACTATTTATATTTTGTGAGCCATCTGTTGAAGTCTTTTTGTAAACTGCTACAGAAATTGGTGAATTTGATTTAATATAATATGAACTATCTATAAAACTTTCATAAAATTCGCCACGGTTCAATAATTTAACTAATCTATCATTTAAGTATATTTCAGAATTATCTCTTAGAGCAAGTACTCTAAAAATATCATTTGAAATATTAAACTGTCTTCTTGGAACTGGCAATGGAGATACAAGTGCATTTCTACCCCATAAAATCACAGGATTGAGTTGTTCAACTAATAGATCACGAGATTTGTTAGCTACTGGATAATTGAAAGGAATTGCTGTCCTTTGGTGTCCAGAAAATACTGCAATAGGCTTGTCAGCTGTAACAACCGAGCCAGTCAAGTCACTCTGTAATACCTTATAAGTTGCTTGCACCAAATAACTATCACCACTATCTAAGGTGATAGTGTATTCTAAAATATCATTTTTTACAGTTGCAACTTTATTTTTGATATTAATTTGAGTATTATCCTCCGAAGCAAGAAGCAAATATTGTGAAGGTGTGGAGTTGCCATTTAAATTATTCAGATTAGTATTGTTATAATCAGAATTATAAGACATAATCATATATTCTTTACCAAGTGCACTTACCGGTAATACCATAAAAGCATCAGTAGTATAAAGTGCGTAAGAGGATGCATACAAAGAAACATCTTCAGTTGAGGTGACTCTAAAATGTTGAGGCATTGGTTTCTCAGCATCATTATTATTAATATTTATTGCTGAATAATAATTAATCCCTGCTATTTCATAATCTATATGATAATAGCTCTCAGAATAAACTTGATTAACATTAGTTATATTAACATTTCTCGAAGTAGTATTGCCATTCTTATCAGTCGCCTCAATGGTAACTACACACACTTTTTCACTTGAAATATAAATATATAATGAATCTGTTAAATAAATACCATCTGCAGGATTATGGAAATTCGGTAAATAAGAAATTAAAAATTCTTTACCTCGCGAGTCCACCGTCTGTTGTGTCTTTGCTTCTATATTTACAAAAAATATAAAAACAACTGAGTAAATTATTAATAATAACATTCGTCTGTTGTTATCTAAATTATTTACTAAATTATTTACAGCAATTTTATTAATTTCAGACTGAATTTTGTTAAACATATTTTCTTTCAATTATTTTAGAAGTGTATATAAATAAAAACAAAATAATTTTGAATAAGTTACAAAATATATGAATTAAATCAAATTTATTTTAATAAATATTATTTTTTAAATATTTTATTTCTTAATTACTTAGATTAACATTAATTACCATTAATTTAATTCTTTTGTTCAAATCCATCTATATTAATGAAAAAGCTAACATATAACGAACTTATTACAATCAGAAAAACAATTGAAGAATTTAAAATATCCGAAAAGCACGATATTATTTTAATTTTGGATAATATCCGTAGTTCGTATAATGTTGGTTCATTATTTAGGACTTGTGATTCTGCAAATGTAAAAAAAATAATTTTATCTGGCTATACTCCTCATCCACCCAAAGATGAAATCCACAAAACTGCCTTAGGTGCAGTCGAAACAGTCGATTGGGAGTATGTTGAGGATATCAAAAGTGTATTAGTCAAACTCAAAAATGCTGGTTATAAAATCGCAGCAGTAGAAATTACTGATAATTCTGTTTCTTATGATAATTTAAAATTAGAACATTTTCCATTGGCATTAATTATGGGCAATGAAATTTCTGGTATTGAAGATGATATTATAGAATTATGTGATTTTTCAATTGAGATACCAATGTATGGTGTCAAACACTCTTTGAATGTCAGTATAGCTGCAGGAATTGTGATTTATGAATCAGTCCAAAAATACAGACAATATTTCATCAATAATAAGTAAAACACAACAAAAATTACTCAACAAAAATTACTCAAAAAAAATTACTTAATAAAAATTACTCAATAAAAATCAAAATAAATAACAATGATAGAAAAAATCAAAATAGCAGTACCAAATGAATTAGAAATTTATAAATTATTAATTCAAAATTATTTAGAAAACAGTTTAGATAAAAGTTCAGAAAATAATCCCAATAACGATGTTAATTTTGAGATTATAATGACAGATGAAAAAAATGTTCTAAATTTATTAGAAAAAGATAAAGTGGATATTGCTTTACTTAATCCGATTCAGTATGGAAAAGGTGTCAAAAAAGGAGATTTCTCTATTATTCCAGCCAATGTATTGTCTTTGTATGGTTACACAGAAATTATGAATATCTATTTTAAGCCAAGATTGATAAATATCAAAAAAATATTAGTTGAAAGTAAAGAAAGCTACCTAAGTAAATTGTCGTTGTTATTATTAAAAGAAAAATTTGATATTGATGGTGAGATTGGAGAAATAAATGACAGAAATATATTAGAAACTTGGCAAAATAAGTTTGATTGTTTGATACATCAAGATATAAATGATGATAGTTTGGTTAGAATGGACGTTGGGGAAGAGTGGGATTTACTTTGTGAGCAACCACTACCATTATTAATTTGGGTAACAAAACAAAATAACAAAAAAATCGTAAATTTGGAATCTACCAAAAACCAACTTAATTTGTTATCAAAACCAGTTAATAGCATTATAAATAAAAATTTTAATGAAAATTCTAATGATATTTCAATAGATATTACCGATATTAACGAAAAAGATAAAAGTAAAAGAAGAGTGGGAAAAATTTCAGCTACTTGGAATGATGAAATTGAAGAAGCAATTAACTTTACTTTAGAATTTTTATTTTATCATCAAGTCTTTACTGTTATTCCAAGTCTAAAAATCTTTGGTCAAGATAATCCTAAAATAACTATATCTAAAGGAAATTTATTGAAGGGAAATCCAAAATTTAGACAATCTAATATATCTGATGAAGAATCATTAAAAGAAAATATTATTGATGATATTTTATTTAAAACTCAAAATATATCTGATGAAGATATTGATAAAGACTATAACGATGTCAATAACGAAGATGATAATTACAACAACAAAGATACTTATAATGATGACTATTAAATTTCATCACTAAATCTTATTATTAAATTTGAAATTACAAAAGAAACAAAAAATCTAATCTTCGGTGGCGAACAATTATCTAAAATATTTATGTATTGGAACTCTGTTTAGTCAAGTTTGGAAAAAATAGAAAAAGCAAAACAAGATTTGCAAGATAAAAAATTCCCAAGTGTAAAAGATGATGACACTTATATACCTTTACCTTAATTTTTATAATCAATTTAATTTATAGATAGTAAAAAAACATTAAATTATTATATTTTAATGTTAATTGATTTTTTTTTCTTAATTTTGTGAATATATAAAGTGTGTGGGCTAAAAAAGCCCATTTTTTATATTTAGTTATCTTTAAAATAAAATTAAAAATAAATTTTTTTAACTTTTTAGCACTAAAATAATAGAGTTATGGCAAAAAGAAGAGCCAAAAAGCACGTTGTTGACAAGAAGATGATAATCGAAGCCTTTACAGAAATGGCTAAAAGTAAAAATATTGATAAAGATTTACTTCAAGGTATTGTTGAAGAAACTATTTCATCAATTGTCAAGAAAAAGTTTTCTGCAGAAGCAAACTTTGATATTATCGTTAATATGGACAAAGGTGATATTGAAATTTACTTGAGTAAAGAAATTGTTGAGGAAGTAATAAATCCAGAAACTCAAATATCAGTTAAAGAAGCACAGTCATTTAGTGATGATGAAATTGAAGTGGGCGATGAGTTTATTGAAGAGATTACTCTTGATAATATCTCAAGTATGTTTGGCAGAAGGTTAGTGTCTATGGCCTCACAGAGTATGAACCAAAAAATCAGAGATTACGAAAAAGATAATATATTTAAAGAATACTCTCAAAAAATTGGCGAAATAATT
>JBDNHS010000351.1:0-9391 GCA_041688685.1 Kapaibacterium sp. (SeqCode) | reverse complement strand
ATCAATATTTGGTTATTATTATAAACTTCAATGAAAGTTAATTTTATTTTAGTTATTTTTGATATAATAATATTAATAACAATAGTAAAATTAAATATATAAGTATTTTTACCGATATATAGGTCGATATTAAAAACAGTAAGTTTAATTTGAATATTTGAATATTTATATAATATTTGATTATAATAATAAAAAGAGACTAAATATGGCACAAGAAATTGATGAATTTGAAGGTTTGGACGAAAATCAAGAACCTGAGAAATCCAAAAAGAAAAAAGGTGGAATGTCATTGCCTGTTATGATAGGTATAGGTATTGGCGCAATAGTAGTACAAGTTGTATTGATTATTGTAGTAGTAAATTTTGTTTTGCCAAAATCTGGAGCTGATGAAGCTAATCACAAAAGTGAAAAAATGACAGAAAAACAAAAACAAAAAAGTGAAGATGAGAAGTTTTTTGAAGGCGATACAGATGAAGAAGACTTTTTTGCAGAAGAAAAAGAAAGAAAGTATTTGGAAACTGATAAAATTATAACAAATCCTAAAGGTTCAACTAAGTTTGTTGTGTTAAATTTAGGTTTAGAATATAAATTCAAACCTGAGGTACCAGAACCGGAGCGAGCAGCAGATAGCGACTTGATGAAGAAGTTAATGGCGAGACTTAAAACTACTGTAATTCAAGATATCGGTTCAAAATCAGTTGATGAAATACATAATAGTAGAAGTACTTATGATGTTATGATTAAAGAAAAACTAAAACCAGTATTTAAAGAAAGTAAAATTTTCTTAAGAAACGTATTTATTGTAGAATTTATAATTCAATAGAAATTTAAGTTAAAGAGTTATTTTGATAAAATTATCAAATATAATTAATAATAATAACTTTTAGACTAAAAATTAGGGAATTAAATGGCTGATGTTTTATCACAGAATGAGATAGACAACCTCTTATCCGAGATGACAAGTGGACGCGTGGATGTCGATGATGTACTTATAAAGAGTAATAGTAAGGCAGAGGTTACTACTTATGACTTTAGAAGACCAAATCGTATATCCAAAAATCAAGTAAGGACTTTGCAAAATATTCACGAGAATTTTGCAGAGGTTTTTGGTTATTATTTAGTTTCAAAGTTACAAACAGTAGTTTCAATTTCTGTTACATCGGTTGACCAGTTATTTTACTCTGAGTTTATATTATCAGTATCTAATCCAAGTGTTTTATATGTTTTTGATATTGAAGGAACTGACGGTAATGGTATTTTAGAAATGAGTCCCCCATTAGCTCTAACTTTGGTAGAGAGATTATTGGGTGGTTCTGCTGATATTACCCCAAAGGCAAGGACTATAACACCTATAGAACAAGCAGTTGTAAGAGGAATAATAGAACACGCCTTATCAGATTTGAGAAATGCTTGGAAATCAATAGCCGAAATCAACTTTAAATTTTCGAGATTGGAGATGGAGGCAGATTTTGTTCAGATTGCACCTTCTTCAGAAATTGTAGTAGTTATATCTTTTGATGTAAATATTGGAATTCATACATTTTTGATGAATTTATGTTTTCCTACTTTTGCGTTAGAAGAAGTATTAACAAAATTAAATAGATTACAAGTAACTTCTACTGCTTCCAAACAATCAAAAGCAAGATTAAAAGAAAATCTTGAAGCTTTACAGAATCAAATTTCGGGTACTTATTTACCTGTTCACGCAGAGCTTGGTAAAACATCTTTGACTGTTGGTGATATTTTGGACTTGAAAGAAGGTGATGTAATTAAACTTGATAAAAGAGTAAATCACGAAATTGAACTTATTATTGGTGGCAAACGAAAACTTGCCGGAAGACCTGGAAGTGTTGAAGGTAAAAAAGCCATTCGAGTTACTCGTATGCTGACAGAAGAAGATTTAGTCGAATTAGACTTAAGTTACAAAGAAAATGCAATAAAGTAGATAATTGAGTTTTTTTATTATTATTTTTACAATTGTTATTTTGATTGTATATTTTGATTGTATATTAATTTTTTTATAATTATTATTTTGATTTAGAGGAGAAATCCAAATGACTATGACTCAAGAAGAAATAGATGCTTTAATATCTGGTGGTGGTATAGAGGATATGAACGACGATAATGATGCTTTTGAAAGTGCAATGAATAATGCATCAACAACAAAATCACCAAATTATCCCGAAATTGATTTTCAATCTTCTAATTCAGGTTATTCCCCAATTGACCCTAAATTAGAATTATTATATGATTTACAATTACCTGTTTCTATTGAATTAGGTAGGACTAATATGTTGATAAGAGAAATTCTACGTTTAGGTAGAGGTTCTGTAATCGAATTTGATAAATTAGTTAGTGAGCCAGTTGATGTATTGATTAATGGCAAAAAGGTAGCTGAGGGTGAAGTTGTCGTTATTGATAAGCATTTTGGTATAAGAATAACTACTTTGGTTGACCCTGCAGAAAGATTAAGAGGAATGAGAAGGTAATTTGTATTTGATTAATACTATTTTCTATTTTTGTTAGTATTTTTGAAATAGTGTAAAGTAGTTTTAAATTACATTTGAATTAATTTTAGCATAATTTTAAAATAATTTTTATACATATTCTTATCTCAATTAATGAATATACCATTTTTGAATACTTTTTTGTTATTAATACTATTGGTAAGTATAGTTGGGTTTATATCTTATTTTCTAAAGAGATATAATCCAGTAACAAATAATTCTATCCTCAAAAAACGACAAGTTAAAATTATTAATAGAATAAGTCTGACACCGAAATCACACTTATTTATAATTTCTTACGAAGGTAAAACTAAGTTACTTGGCGTATCAGACAATAATATTACTTTATTGGACAATTTGAGTGACTTGACTGAAGAAGAGTTGAGTATGGTTGAAAATCAAAAATTGATGACAGATAGTTTTAAAAATATTTTAAAGAAATAAAAAAGATTATTATTTCAATAAAACAAATACATTTTAGATTTATTTATCCAACCACTTTTATATTCTCTATCAACTACATAAGCTTTTATATCTGCTTCGAACTCTTTTTCGGTAAAGTAAATAACTTTTTTGGAATTTGATTTGTACTTTGTAAAAAACCATTTCCCTTCATTACCCTTTGCTTTGTATTCTTTATCCACAATAAATACCTTCAAATCAGCTTTATACTCTTTGTTTACTATAAATACAACTACATCTGCATTATATTTTTTATCAACTTTAAATAATTGTTGCGAATTCAAACAATAAGTAGTTTGAATTATAAAATAGATAATAATTAATGATAGTTTAATAGATATTTTTGTCATCAATATTCAATTTATTATAAAATACTTTTAGATAAATCTAAATTTTAATTTTAGGCAATTTATATCTTTTTCTTTTTAAATACAATCTTTTTCTTTTTAAATATAATCTTTATTTTTTAAGTAAATTTTGTATTACTTTTTCAAATTCTTTGTTTATTTAAAAAAACAATAGTAAATTTGTAATCAATGAAAAAATAGAACTTAAAATAAAATTAGGAATTTTTAATGGCTACTAAGACTAATCCCAAAGTTAGTGCGACGACTAATAAAACAAAATCAAATTCTTCAAATACAAAAACTGCAAATAGTAAATCAACTAATGTACTACCTCACATTGAATTAAATCTAAGTAAAGAGGAGATGTTAAAAGCATTAAGACTTATGATTACTTCAAGATTTACTGATGAAAAGCACTTAACTTTAGTTAAGCAAGGAAAATCATTTTTCCATATTGGTGGTAGTGGTCACGAGTGTATTCAAGTGGCAATGGGCTTGACTATGGAAGAGCAAGATTGGGGCTGGACATATTACAGAGATATGGCGTTTTCGTATTCACGTGGAATGACTCCAAGAGAATATTTTCTATTGGCATTTGCAAAAAGAGATTGCCCTTCTACAGGTGGACGTCAAATGCCTGGTCACTTTGGTAATCCAAGATTAAATATGCCAACTCAGTCATCTCCGACTGGCACTCAATTTTTGAATGCTACTGGTTGTGCACTTGCTGCCAAAAAAAAGGGCACTACTTACATTACTTATGTAGCTTCAGGTGATGGAACTACTTCACAAGGTGAATTTTATGAAGCAGTGAATTGGGCGAATAGAGAGCAATTACCTATCGTTTTTTGTATTCAAGATAATGGTTATGCTATATCTGTATTGAAAAAAGATCAATCAATGGGTACATCAGTTTCTGATGTGTTCGGTAATTATAAATATCTGAAAAAAATGTTCGTTAATGGACTTGATTATTTTGAGTCTATTAGAGCTTCGAGAGAGGCGGTTGAATATATGCGTGAAAGAAAAGGTCCGGTATTGATGCACGCTATGGTTGAAAGATTACTTCCACACTCTTCGAGTGATGACCATAGAAAATATAGAAGTATGGAAGACTTGAATGATGCAATTGAAAACAAAGATTGTATCAAAATCTTATCTAAATACTTAATTGAAAATAATATTGTAACTAATGAAGAAATTGATGCAATTAAAGTAAGTGTTAAAAATGAATTAAATGACGCCGCTGATTGGGCTTGGGAACAACCAGACCCAGTGGCAGAAGAGTCATTATTACACATATTTGCTGACCCATCTACAAGAGATTTGGATTATGCAAAAGAAGACCCTACCACTGGCGAACAAGCCGTATTAGTTGATGCGATAAATCACGCATTAAAAGAAGAAATGGCTTTTAATGACAAAATATATATCTTTGGTCAGGATATCGAAGACCCGAAAGGTGGTGTTTTCACTGCTACTCGTGGCGTTTCTGAAGCATTTGGTACTGATAGAGTATTTAACTCACCGTTAGCTGAGGCATCTATCGTTGGGGTTGCATTGGGTATGGCTGTAAGAGGACTTAAGCCAGTTGTCGAAATTCAATTTGGTGATTATATTTGGCCCGCTTTTATGCAATACAAAAATGAAGTGGCGACGATGAGATACCGTTCGAATGGTGGATCTCAAGGTGGTGTCGTAACTCGTGTTGCTGTTGGTGGTTATATACACGGTGGATTGTGCCACTCTCAGAATATTGAATCAATATTCTCGCATATACCTGGTATTATGATTGCATATCCAAGTAATGCAATTGATGCAAAAGGATTACTAAAAACTGCATGTAGAATGCAAGACCCTGTTATCTTCTGCGAACATAAAGGTATGTATAGACTACCTTTTGCAAGAACCTTTGAGCCAGATAACAATTTTTTGATTCCTTTTGGTAAAGGTCGTATTGTAAAATCTGGTACTGATGCTACTATCGTTACCTACGGTATGGGGGTTAAAGACTCTGTGAATGCTGTAAAAAGATTTGAAAAAGATTATGGTAAATCTATTGAAATAATTGACTTAAGAACAATTATTCCTTGGGATAAAGAAATGGTATTAGATTCGGTTAAAAAGACTGGAAAAGTTTTGATGGTACACGAAGACACTTCCACTACTGGATTTGGAGCTGAAGTATGTGCCACTATTGCAAAAGAGTCATTTAACTATTTGGATGCGCCGGTATATAGATTGGCAGCCAAAGACTCACACATTCCATATCATCCTGTATTTGAAGATGATGTATTACCAAGTGAAGACAAAGTTTATGCTGAATTAGTAAGTTTGATTAACTTCTAATTTAGAATTACTATAGAAATATATAATAAAAACAAAGCCCCGAAGTAAATTTTGGGCTTTTTTTTTGGGAAATAAAATAAGATTTAAACTGTAATATTTCTGGAAAAGGATAATTAAGTATTAATTTTTTATTTGAAATTAATTAACTAATTTGCTTTTTAAAATAAAGAAAGTTTAATTAATTTATGAATAGTTTGAAAATAAACACCAAAACTTTAAATGTGATTAGTGGACCAACTAAAGTTTTTCCAACAAGTCAAAAACCATTTTTGGTGCTTTGTGAAGACTTTCAAGAGTATGTTTATAAACATAACAGAGGTTCTAGTAATTTATTATTTAATGAATACATTAGTTCGATTTTTTTGAAAATTTTTAAAATAAATTCGCCTAAATTTTGTTTTATTTATTTTAATATAGATAAATTTCATAATTTAGGTGCTTTATTAAAAGATAATCAAGATTTAAATAATTCACATTTCGAAAAAATTGGCTTAGGATTTGAATACTTAAGTGATACGTTTGATATTATTGAGATAATTAACCATTTTCCACATAAAGATAATGACTTTTTAACAAAACAATTATTAAAAATTTCACTTTTTGATGTTTGGATAGCAAATGAAGATAGAGTATTTCATAATTCAAACTTATTATTTGGTGTAATTAATAAAGAAATAGTAATTTATGCAATAGACCATGGAAATGTTTTGAATAGTAATTCTGGTGAAGAAATTTATTTGATAAATTATAACGAGAGTATTCTTAAAAGTGATTTTGCAACTAACTTAATTTGTAAATATAAAAAAAATGAAATTGACGCTTTTTATAATGAAGTGATAAATGAATTTCAAGACAATATTCTGAATTGTCAAAATTATGTTGAAAATTTGACTAATGATAATATACCAGACAATTGGAATATAGATGTATCCAATAAACAAATTTACCTAATAAAAAATCTATTTAATAAAAACTGGACAGATTCAACTGTTGAACAGTTTAAGGAGTTTCTAAATGAAACAATTCAATCAAGATAATCTAATAAATAAAACTTATTTTTCATTAATATTTGTCAGACCAAGACCAATTATATCAGAACAATTTAGTATTGGATTGATTTTAATGAATTCTGATAATATTTTATTTGAAGTCTCTGACACCAAGTTAAAACAATTAAGAGGAATATTAAGTGAGAATCAAATATCAACAACTAATCTTTTCATTAATAATTTTAAAAAAGAAATTGAATTAATAAAAACAAAGTTAGTAAAATATCGAGATCCATTAATTTCAATAAATTTAGAAAATGATAGTAAAATCAATTTTGAACTGTTAAATAAATTATCAAAATCTTATAATAATATAATTGGATTTTCAGAACCAAATTATATTGATATGGAGATAGCTCAAGAAAATTTTAATAAATTCTTCTCAAAAATGATTTTTGATGAAAATGTTAAAATAACGGATAAAGAAAAAGACTTTATTATTTTAAGTAGAAGATTTAAAAGTACTATTAAGAAGAATGTTGATATAGATGTAAAAGCAGATGATTTGATTAGGTATTTTGATCTGAAAAATTACGAAGTTCCTACTAAATTAGATGTTTTAGGAATGAATGGAAAACTATTAACAACTCAATTTATAGATTTTAATTTAGACATACATCATTTAAATAATAGGATTTTACCATATTTAACTTTAGTAAAACAGGGTAAAATGATAGAAGGAAAGAATTTTATTGTTCATAATGAAACAAATGATTCACCTAATAAAAAGTTATTTGAAGACCTAAAAAATGAACCAAAAATAAATTTAATTAATATAAAAGAAGTAGATGAGATAAAAGATTACATATCTGAAAATGATGTACGTCATTATATTGAATCCTAACTCTTTACAATTAAATTAAATCTAAAAATAATATCCACACAATTAGCGTCTTTATATTGGAGATTTTGTAACTCCACCCCGTGAAAATGAATTTTCACGACCCGCCCCACAAGGCAGGTTTGAAAAAAAGAAATAAGAAAGCAAATAAGAGTGTAACTGAGTGCAGATATTGGAGAAAAAATGGAAAAAGAAGGTAATTGAGTGCAGTTTATAAGAATGGATTCGTTGTTTTGCTTAGATGTTGATTGATGTAAGTATCAATATCAAATTTTCGTTTTAGTCCGTTGTAATTCATATATCTGATTTTGCCGTAAATAGGACGCTCCGCCCAAGCTCTGTCGTGGAGACCACCGATAGACCAGGCAATTCCGACAAATCCATTGGGGTCTCTGCCATCAATAGCATAATAATCATTTAGATAGAGGGCAATTTCTAAGGCATTTTCAGGGCTTTCAGACCATTCTAGTATTTTTTTTGCCCAGTACATTCTCATATAGCCGTGTAGCTTGCCAGTGGCAACTAACTGCATCTGAGCAGCATTCCAAGCTTTGTCATAGGTTTGGGCATTCTCGAATTGTTCTTTTGTGTAGAGAAACTCCCTTTTGTCCATTTTGTGCTCATTCAGAGTTTTTTGAGCCCAAGTGTGGAAGCCATTGAAATTATCATAATTAGGGTTGTAGTGAATACAGTTATCAGATAACTCTCTGCGGATAATATGCTCCTCCAAAAAGGCATCTTTATCATTTTGCATAGTCGATGGCACTTCTAATTTAGTAATTTCATAAGCAACTTTTTGATTTGAGATGTAGCCGTGGTTTAAATATGGCGATAACCCTGACTGCCCATCTTTTGAGGGTTCATTTCTGAGAGTATCATAAAGTTTTAATTTATTTAACTTAAAGTTTTCAAAATGCAGATTAGCAGCTTTTTCACCTGCGATTAATTTTGAATTTGGTAATTTGTCGGACGGTTTGTTTTTTTGAATTACGACTGAATTATCAATTTGAATTTTGTTAATATCTAAGTTTTCATTGGGTTGGAATGGAATATTGATATTTTCAAATTGACTAATATCAAGTAGATAGTCGTTTAATAATTTTTTGATTTTGGGACGAATAGTATAAGCAGCAAATTCTAGTTTTGGCGAAGTAATCCAGATTGGTACTATATTATGAGCATCAACTTCAAGGTTAATTATAGTTTCATTTTTAGAGTTAATTGAACTTAAGGCAATTTCTTTAGTTTTTACAAAGTTTTTTAGTGGATATAAGTCTGAAATCACACAAACTGGCGAAATAGAATTAAAATATTCGATTAAATTGTTTTCGTTGCCGCTGATGATATTAAAAGGGATATTTTGTTGGTTCAAATTTGTTTGCAATTCAATCAAACCGTCAGTCAAAAAATTATAGTTACGATTATTTTTGGCGTAGTAGTCATCTTGCAAAAAATAGACACAGATTAAAGCAGAATTAGTTTTTTGAGCGAGGTATTTAGCCCAAATGAGAGACCAATTATTTGCAGCTCTTAATTCCCTACTTACCCAATAAATAATGATATTTGGTTGAGTTCGGTTAGGTTGAGTTGTATCTGTTGTTTGTGTGGTCTGATTTATGAATTTTGATAAGATTGCAAGTTTATCGTTGTTGTCATAAATATAATTTATGTTTTTTTCATTATTATTAGAATTATTAGAATCCATAATTCTTATTCTATTCAAACAGATATTATCATTAATTAAATCGAAAGAATTAGCAGAAAATGAATTTGGATTGCTAGAAAAAGAAGTCATAAAAAATCAACCTTTTATTAATTTTAGGTAAAAATTATTTT
>JBDNHS010000350.1:0-8961 GCA_041688685.1 Kapaibacterium sp. (SeqCode) | reverse complement strand
TTAATTCTGCTGGTATGTTCAAATATGGTTATGGTTAGGAACAAGTAGCCAAACAAGGTGCTGGTGCTTTTTTATTAGGTACCTCAACATCTAAACAAAGGTTAGGTAATATCAAAAATAATGTCAAACACCCATTTTTGTCTTATCCCAAGTCTAAATTAGCAAGTAATGGGATGGGTTTGCCAAATAACGGGCACAAAGATTTAAAGTTAAAAATTGACAAAATAAAAAAAATTGATGGCTGCCCAATTGGAGTTAGTCTTTCTGCTGACCCCGAAGATACATTGTCCGAGAAATTAAATGGTTTATTAGAAGGGCTATTATTATTTGAAAATTCACAAGTTGATTTTTTGGAAATTAATGAAAGCTGCCCAAATTTAGTTGGACATAGTTCTAATGATAATCCACTCGATGATGAATTATTAGAAAGACTACATTTTATTTCTGATAATTTTTTGAAAAAACGCAAAAGAAATCTACCCGTTATACTCAAATTCAGCAATGATACAAATCCAGAATTAGTCCCAGAATTAATCAAACTATTAATAGATTTGGAATTTGATGGAATTAACATCGGTAATACCTCCACAAATTATAAATTATACCAAGATTATGTAAGAATGGAAGAATTAAACTCTTACAAATACTTTACTCAAACTTATGGTGGTGGACTTAGCGGTACTTGTCTAAAAGATACTTCTATGAAATTATCAAAAATTGCTGTAAAAGCTTTAGAAGAAATTAATAAGATTGATGATATAAATAATATTAATCAAAACGAAAATCCTAAAAAAAATAAAGAATTTCACATTATTAGAACCGGTGGTATCGAAGGATATTATGATATCAAACAAAGTTTGGATTCTGGAATAAGTTTGGTACAATGGTACACTGGGTATTTCTCAATGTATGGCATTTGGGGAAATAAAATTTATCTCAAAATTTTAAAAGATAAAATCGGATAATTTATTTTTTAATTATTATTCCTCTATGTCTTAGAATTACTTTGGCTAACATTCCTGCAAACATCATTATCAAAGATGAATAATATAGCCATAATGCTAAGCCTAATACAATATTTAGCGAACCATATATTTTGCCATAATTATTAAAGTTAGCAAAATAAAATGAAAATAAGAATCTAAACGCTTCCATAAAAATAACTGCTATTAAAGTTGATAACGTAGCTAACTTATAATTTATCTTGTCACTTGGTATAATTACATAAACAAAAAGATAAAACACTAACTCAAAAATTATAGACATTATATAAAAAAATATACTTGAGATAAAACCCTGCATCTCAAGTGGTGTAATATAATTTATCACATCAACAATGTAATTTACAAGTGGCATCAAAAAAACATAACCCAATATTAATACAGTAAAAAGAAGTGTAATCAAAATGTCTTTAATTTTATAAATTATACCCAATCTATATTCTTTGATATCAAATACCAAATTCAGACTATATCTAATTGATGAAATTAAAGCCGAAGATAACAAAATCAAAGTACTAAAACCAATAAAACCAAAAATTGTACTATTTTCAAATAATATTTTTATCTCATTCTCAAATTTAAGTATCATCTCTTTTTTATTGAGGTTCCTTGGCAAAAAATCATTTATCAAATTATAAATTAAATTAATTGTCAACTCAAAATCAAAAAACAAGGTAATCACATAAATAATCAATAAAATAAGTGGCAGAATATATAATAAAATATTAAATGAAATACCTGATGAAATTAGAAATATATGAGTTTGGTCTAATTCATCATATACTTCCATCAAAAATTTGTATATTTTATTCTTTTCTATTTTTGCTATAATGCGTTTTATCATTAGTTCTATATTATGTATTATTAATAATTTATTCAAATTATTTTATTTAATAGAGACATTTCTTAATTTTGATTATTATTTTTTTGTAAATAAAAAAATAGAAAGATTATCATTTGAATTATTAATTGAATTGTCAACGTATAGTATAAACGTGAGTTATAAATTTTAATAATTTTTGGACTAATAATCTTTTGAAATAAGTATTATTACTCAATCTCTACTCAAACTGTGTATATCAATTATTCAACCAAATATCTTTTTATAAAACAAAACTACTCAAAAATTAGTTTATATTTTGTTATTACAATAATATTTATTATAAATATTTATGGTTGTGCAAATATCCAAGCTCCAGATGGTGGGCCAAGAGACACAATACCACCGAATATAATTGATATTTCTCCTCCTAACTTTCAAAACAATTTTACTTTTGACAAATATCCAGAAATTATAATAACTTTTGATAAATATATGGATAAAGGCAAAGTAATTGAGAATATATTTGTTTCGCCGGATACTAAACTTAAATATAATTGGTCTGGCAAAAAGTTAGAGATTAGTTTTTTGGATACTTTATTACCCCAAACCACTTATACTCTAAATTTGGGAGCCGAATATACAGATTTTCTGGGCAATAAGCCCCAAGAGTCGTTTACTTATGTTTTTTCTACTGGAGAAAAAATAGACAAAGGAATTATCAAAGGTCAAGTAGTTGATAAATCAATCAATAAAACTGACAAAACTTCATCTAATTTATATGTATTTGCTTATAAAATTGATGATATTGCTAATAATGACAATGATAAAAATAAAAATAATAATAAATTAAAAATAATAAATCAATTAGATGAGATAAATGATAAAAAGGTTGATGATAAAAAAGATAAAAAAGCAGATTCAATTTTTATCAAACCAAATTATCAAACCCAAGTTGGTAAAGATGGTAATTTTAGTTTTAATGGACTTAAAGCTGGCAAATATATTATAACTGCAATAGACGACAAATATAAAGACAAAAAGTTTGATTTAGGAATAGATAGAATTGGATTATCAAATAATATCATAGAAATCAACGACTCACTACAATTTACAACAAATATAAAACTTGGAAATATAATTGACATTACTCCACCAATTTTGAATTCTTCAGAATTTATCTCAAAAAATAGAATTTCGATTAATTTTAGTGAAAATATTGACCCAAGTAATTTTTCTAAATATTCTGTATTAATTACTGACTCAGCAATGAATGTAGTTTATTTGCCATTGAGTGTTTTGCCAAACAATCAAAAACCTAACAAAATTGATGTTATAATTTCGCAAAACTTGGACACCAATAAAATTTGGAAAGTTCTAATTCTAAACACGAATAATTTTGATAAATATCTTGAATTAGCTCAAAAAGCAAATTTACAAAAAGAGTTTATCAATGATAGAATAATTATCAGAGATACTTCAAGCAATAATTTTAATGACTCGATTAATTATTCTTTGTTTAAGCCTGAGAATAAAACTAACGAAGAGTTTCAGCTACCTACGATTATGATAAGCAATGGAATAGTAAAAAGTAGTAGTGATTTTGAATTAAAAGACTCATCTGAAATTAAAGATTTGAATTTTAGTTTTATATTGAAATCTAATTATTCTTTATCTGATTCAATTGAAAAGTTTATCAATTTTACCCAAAATAATAAAATAATAAAATTAGTTTCAGAAAAGAAAGCTGCTAATATTTATTACTTTTATACAGAAAACAAATTAGAACTTAATAATAAATATCAAATTTCATATAACTCAAAAAATCTTTTGGGTCAAGAGAATCTAATATTAACTGATATAAAAATCAAAGATACAACTATTAATATCAATTTCAGTACACCAAAAACTAATAAATTGTCTTTCTTGTCAGGTAAATTTATAAGAAATGAAATTCTTGATACAAATGTAACTGAACCAAAAGAAACCGAACCAAAAGAAAATAATGATTTACTAAATCAAAATATAAATTATATATTAAAATTTACCAATGAAACAAGTAATAAAGAGTATATAACTTTTGTAAAAAACTATGGTGATTTTAAAGTTGAGAATTTGGAATCTGGAACTTATTCTATAGAGATAATTGAAGACAAAAATAATAATAACATCTTTGATGGTGGTTATTTTGATATATATGGAAATATTATTTTTTCTGAGAAATTTCTAATTTATAAAGATAAAGTTAAAATTAAGCAGAATTGGGATATGGAAGATTATATAATAAAGGTAGAATTATAAGGTAGAATTATAATTGTATAAATTTAGCCTTTTTTGTTGGTAGTTCGAGTAAACTTTAATTAATAAAATGATAATAAGTAATAAATCAAAAAATTTAATAAGTAAAATAATTGCAAATATGGATACATTTATTGCAGTTTATGCTTTAGTATCTTTTTTGGCATTAATTGGCTTTTATTTAGATGATTGGTGGTATAATTTTTACGGATACTCAACTAACGTAATATTGTCAATATTTATCTCATCAAGAGTATTTTTGTTTTACGTTTCTAATGATAAATTAGAATATTTCAAATCAAACTGGTTTGAAAACTTAATATCAATTTTTATGTTGACCCACTTGATGTTTGGCATAATTGATGAAGAATTACTACAAATATTCTTTCCAGAGCTCAATTACAAACAGTTATCTATTATATACCTGGCAGTTATTCATATATTTTTGATATTTTCTAATATTGTTATATTATTAAAATACAATCACTTAATCGCTAAGATAAAAATTCACCCAGGTGCCATTTTTTCATTAAGTTTTTTGTTTATTATATTAACTGGTACTTTTTTGTTGATGATGCCCAGAGCAACATTTTTGGAGACAAGATTAACATTTTTAGATGCACTTTTTACATCAACTTCTGCTGTTTGTGTAACAGGACTTATAGTGCAGGACACAGCTACAACCTTCACCCCTTTGGGTAAATTAATAATACTTTTTCTGATTCAAATTGGTGGTCTTGGTATAATGTCTATAACTTCTTTATTTGCTGCATTACTTGCTGGTGGTTTATCAATTAAGGCAAGAATGTTAATGAAAGAAGCATTAAGCTCATTAAATATTAATGATATAAAAACTTTAATATTAAAAATCATTTTATATACATTAGTAATAGAATTGATAGGAGCTATTATATTATACTTTTCTTCAGATGGAACTTTAGTTAATTTTGATTTAGAGTTATTTTACTCTGCAATATTTCATTCGGTTTCAGCTTTTTGTAATGCAGGATTTTCATTGTATACAGATGGATTAATGAATCAAAAACTTCAGGGTTTTTCGTATATGTACACAATTAGTTTTTTGATAATATTGGGTGGAATTGGATTTAATGTTTTATTGGATATCACAAATCTTATTAATCCTTATTCTAAAAAAAGACCAATAGGACATTCACTAAATATAAGCACTAAAATAGTACTTATATCTACATTTATACTTATTGCAGGTGGTACAATTAGTTTTTATTTTTTGGATTTTTTTCCATTGGAACCAGAATATAAAATAATGACTGATACAAGTTCTTATAATGAATTTTTGAAATCTAAATATAACGTAGCTCACGCATTTTTTATGTCAGTAACTTGCAGGACTGCTGGATTTAATACTGTACCTATCGAAGGACTAAGTGCTGGCGGGGTGTTGATTGCAATATTTTTGATGTTTATTGGTGCTTCCCCTGGATCTACTGGTGGAGGTATCAAAACTACAACTTTTTTTATATCGTTTATGTCAGTTATAAATCTTATTTTAGGTAAAAATAGAAGTGAAATTTTTAAAAAAGAAATTGGCAGAGACTCAATAATAAAGTCATATAAAGTAATAATAGCTTCTTTGTTTTTTGCATTTTTTGGTACATTTATTTTAGTTATCTTTGAACCAGACAAAAACCCCTTGGATTTGGCTTTTGAAGCTGTTTCTGCTATGTCAACTGTAGGTTTATCAAGAAATTTAACTTATTTTGTTGGAGATGGAAGCAAGGTAGTTCTTATACTTTTGATGTTTATTGGTAGGATTGGCATTATTAACTTTATCACTTCATTTTATACTCCGAAACCAGAATCAAACTATAAATTACCAGTTGAAGAGATAAATGTAGGATAATCAATATAAAAAATAAAATTAAACTCATAAGACTTAATTTTGTATAAATTATAATTAATAAAATGAAAAATAGAAAATTTGGTGTAATTGGTTTAGGATACTTTGGATTAAATTTAGCAATTAACTTGGCAGACAAAGGTGCAGAGGTAATTGCTGTGGACTTAGACCCGATTAGAGTAGAGTTAGTTAATAATAAAGTAACTCTGGCTGTTGCTTTGGATTCTACTGATAAAGCGGCTTTGGAAGGTATAGGTATTAAAGATATGGATGCTGTTATAGTCGCTATCGGTGAAAATTTTGAAGCTTCAATTAATACTACCGCCATTTTGCAAGAATTAGGAGTAAAGAGGATTTTTAATCGTGTAATTTCTCCAATTCACGAAAGGTTGCTTAAGTTAATGAATGTTGAAGAACTTTTGGTACCTGAAGCGGAAGCAGCTCTTCATCTTGCAAATAGACTTAATATTGTTGGACTATTAGAAGCTTATCAAATGGACGATGAACATAGCATCTTTGAAATAAATATACCTGAGCAATTTATTGGTAAAACTGTCGCCGAATCGAAACTAAGACAAAATCATGCTTTAAATTTGGTTACTGTCAAAAGGGTAATAATCAAAAAAGGATTAATGACATTGGGGCAAAAAGCTTCAATTGCTGTAACTGGAGTACCAGAACCTAATTTGGTATTCAAAGAAGGTGATGTGTTAGTTTTATTTGGCAAAGAAAAAGATGTAGAGTTATTATTAGAAGAAATTTAATTGTTGTAAATTGTTAGATAATTTGGTAAAGATACTGAAATTATGAAGTTGATTACAGAATAATAGATATTTGTTAGTGAAAAATAAAAATACAAAAATACAAAAAAACTATAATTTAATCTATAAAGTACACTATAGATTAATTAAACAATTTGATTTTCTGCAAACAATTTTTATTTGTTTAATTACTTTTACCTTATTTATAATTAATTATCAAAGTATATTTGCTCAAAGTGCTTTCTCTCAAAATACTTTCTCTCAAGATGCTCCAATAACAAACTTCAGTTTTGTTACTCCTAAAAACATTGAAGCGTTAAATACAAATTCTGATGATTTTGCTCCAAGTTATAATAAATTTGAAAATTTATTATATTTCAATAGATTAATCAAAGCTAAATCTATTCTTTTTATTTCTAATGTTGTTAAAAATGATACTATATCTTTTTCTAATATTTCAGAGTTGAATTCTGAAATAAATAGAACTAACCTAAGTCCTTCATTCATCACATTTGAAAATGATAAAAAAGCAATTTTCAGTAAATTTACCAAAAGTAATGGTATAAATTACCTTAATTTATATTATTCTGTATTTCAAAAAAATACTTGGACTTATGGAAATGTGATTAATGAATTTAAAGATGATTGTTTTGTCTCACATCCCACGATTTCTCCCAATAAAGACTACATAATATTTGTTAAGGAAGTTAAAACTAATAAAAATGGTGAGAATAAATTTGATTTTGACCAACTAAACAAAAATCTTGATACAGATTTAATGATGAGCTATAAAGACCAAGAAGGCAATTGGACAGAACCCTATTCTATTGATGAATTGAATACTCAAGGCAGTGAAATCACTCCTTTTATCAAAGGTAATAATGGAAACGATACATTGTTTTTTGCAAGTAATGGTTTTGGTGGAGCTGGTGGGTATGATTTATTTTATTCAGTCAAAGTAGATGGAAAATGGAACAGACCCAACCCAATAATTGACTTAAATACAGAATTTGACGAATCGGATATTACTTTTATAAATGAAAATGTGATCTTCGCATCTAATAGACCAGGTGGAAAAGGTGGATTGGATTTATATCAGTCAAAATTAAAAGTTGTTCAAAAAAATCAAATCAAATCTACAAATATTGAATTGTCTTTAGACATTTTTATTGATTTGGTGAATATCAAAAGAGACTATAAATATCAAAACAACTTTTTGAAAAGATTCTTGATTTTGAATGAAGATGAATTTAATAAAAATAAAAATATTGAGCTAAATTACAATGATTATCAAAAAATCAAATTAATTAGCGAAAGTAGTAGTATTGATAATAGTAGTGAAAGCGGTGAAAATATTAAGATTAATGAAAATAATGTGATAATTCAAGATAATTTTCTTTCATCGGCTAATTTGATTAAATTTTTTAGTTCGCAAAACGTAAATACTTTTGATAATATTAATAATATCTTCAAGAATAAAATTGTCGATAATAATTTATTAAACTTTTATTCTATAATCTCTCCAATAAATAAATTATATCAGTCCAGAAGTAATATTAATAATCTATCAGTTTATATAACCGTAATTAGTAATTATGAAAATAAAGAATTAACTTCAAATAATAATCTATTTATTAATGATTTTATAAATAATGTCAAGAAAACTTTATTACTTACCGAGTATTTAAATTCAGAAAATATTCAAATCAACTATATAACAAACAACAACTTAGACAAAGAAAATGCAATTATATACTTTGATTACAGTGATTATCTTTTATTTGAAAGTCCAGAAGAAATATTGGGCAAAGACTCTATTTATATGGAGCCAAACATTTTGGGTTTGAGCTTTAATGCCAGACCAATAAATGAAATAAATTCTTGGAAATGTTATGTTAAAAATTTGGATAATCAAATTATAATAAATTCTAATCAAATTCCTCTTGATTTTCAGTTTAATTTAGATGAGAATAAAACCAAAATCAAAAACTTAGATTCTCTAAACTTAGTTGTTGAGGTAAAAAACAAAAGCAATAACTCGTTTTATGATTATAATAAAATTACACTTCTACATACAAATTTCAGAACTTTGAATTATTACAATATAACTGAAAACAATCTCAAATCAAATAAAAACAAAAAGTATGAATTGAGAAAATTAGATTTAAGTTTTGTAGATAATTTATTACTCAAAAAAGATAT
>JBDNHS010000349.1:0-3561 GCA_041688685.1 Kapaibacterium sp. (SeqCode) | reverse complement strand
TCAAATGCGTTTAATTTTTTTAATCGCATTATTCCGGAGCGAATTTTTATTTCAGTACTCGTAATATCACTATCTGTTATTTCTAATTTTGAAACGATAGAAAAGAGTACATCCAATTGATTACAAATTTGTTTTGCATCTTCTTTAAAAATAATTTTGTCAGATTGTTCAGTTAATGACAACATATATTGATTGTTTAACTTTAAGATAAAGTTTATTCTATTTTTTTAACAAGCTCTTTCCAAATAATAACCATTCCCAATGTATCTCTTTCACAATATTTTTTTAAAGATTCTCGAACTTTAATGTCATCTCCAGTAAATTTATTATTTATCATATTTAAAAATATGTTACTAGCATCGCCACCATTAGAAATTTCTAAATCTGAATAACTAAATTTTGGAGCAATAGCTGGTAAAACTGCCTTTATTGAAGCAGAACCTCCCATTTCAGGATGATAATACCATCCTTTTCTAAAAGGGATTAAAAGATCTACAAATCGACCAATAATATCATAGATGAAATTTTCTTCTTCTGGAAACGTAATTGCTAAATCTTTTAGTCTACTAATTTCAAATGTTGCATTGTAGGCAACAATTGACCCTGTTTTTCCAATATCAAGTTTCATTTGGTCGAGAAGTTTTTTTCTTGGATCAAGTAAAATGTCATTAAAATCTTTTGGCTCAGCTAAAAAATCTTTGTGTAAAAATTCTCCTCCAAGTCTTTCCAAAATATGTACCGAATATTGAAAAGGAACTTGCTGAAATGGTCTTGTTCCATTCAAAACAGGTAGTGCTGGAAATATAGTTTCAAAATCAAAAAAATACAAAGGAAATTTCCAATCGTTTATATATTCGCTAATGTTATTTTTGTCAATATGACTATGTGATTTTTTTTGACCATTTACTTGTAAACTTTGTCTTTGATTTAAAGAAACGGTGTCAGGGATGTCAATAATTTTAATTATTCCTTGCTCATATAAATTCCATTCTAATCCTCTAGGGCTGTAGAGTGAGAAAACAGATTGATCTGGTATGTGTCTCCAGCAATGGTGTTTATAATCACAATTAAAAGGCGAACCACAATGTTTCCCAATTTCAACAATTGGTTCAACTTCACTAGAAAGAATGCTTTTTAGATTTTCCAAATTTTCTTCTACCCAAAACTGATTGCCAATGACTTGGGTTGTTATGTCTGAAAGTGTGAAAAGTTCACTTGGATTAATATCTCCTTTTTTTATGTATGCAGTATTAATGTGCATTAAAAAAAATTTATCTGGTTTAAAACCTGATTTTTCCATAACCCAATATTGTAATGATGCATCGGTTATATGGTAGTTTTTGACTTCAGAACTACTTTTCACCTCAATTGCCCATCTTTCATTTTCGGTATGATGAAGAATGTCAAGAGCTGCTAAAACATCATTAGAATTAAATGCAGCTTCATAAATTGTTTTAACACCAGATTTGATCCAATCGGTTGTGTCTTGAATGGATTTTGAAAAATCATAATAATTTTCAGGCGATGCGTCTTTACCATTTGGAAAAACTCTTTGTGCTAGTTCGCCTATTTCATGCCCTGTGGAGAATAATAATTCTTGTTGTTCTGAAATAATAGGTTTTAAATCTTTTCTATAAATATCAAAAAATAATTTTTTGGAACATTGAATCCCTGATACAAATCTAGATTTAGAAATTGTTTTCATTTTTATTTCAATAGGTAATTAACTGATTGATTTGAAAAAAACATTTATTAAAATAGCACAATCGTTTGTTACTTGTTCGCGTTCAGCATCCTTAATTGGTTTAAAACTATATAATGAAAATACAGAAGATATTTTTGCAGGTTTGTTATTATCTATTTCTTTTAATTTATTTTTATTTTCTTGTACCTGTAGATAACTGTATTTTTTTAAATCTAAAACTGTTTTAATATTTTCCACATCCTTAGTAGCATTTTGATAATTCTGCCTTTTATAACTCACTCCAATTTTAAAAGAATCCCCATCTATACCAAAAAACAGGGAATCAATATTATGGTATTCATTTTTAAAATTTGAAAACCAAAACGCTATGCCTGGTATGTTGTTTTTACCACCATCATTAGTACTCTCAATTTTTAGAGGACTCCTAGAGATCGTTTTAGAAATTTCACTCTGAATGTAAAGTAAATATTGAAAACCTATAAATCTATTTTCTTTATCAGCACTATCGTTGTGTTCAGTTTTAAGTTTCTCTTTAATTTCATTATAAGAAAAATATTTTGTTGAATTTATAAAAGGAGAAAGTCTGTCTTTATACGATGAAAGATAAGAAATGTAATAATCTATAAAATCTTTTATTTTTGGATTGGTTATAATATTTATTTTATTGTTTTCTAATGTATCGTTTTCTAGTGTAGAGACTAAACTTTTAGTATCATTTTCATCAAAAGAAAAATACTTAACAATCTCCCAATTATTATAATCACAATGCAATTTTACATCGTTTGGAATCTGTTCATTACTAAAAACCATTAGATATTTTAAAGCACTTTGTGATGTTTTATTTAGAAAATTATCGTACAATTTTAATTGGTCAACGGTTGGGGTTGATTTAAATTTATTTTCTATAATAAACTCTATTTTTTTTGGGGTTTCTTTGGAATACCCAACAATGTCAAAACGAAGTAATTTAGGTTTTTCACCTTCTTTAACTTTTCCTAAAATTTCAATTCCTATTTCTCCAAGAGGTTGTTTTAACTTCGGAAAAAAACAGTTTAAATGTTTGTTTTCTAATAAAAACTTAATCATCGAGGAATGTACTAATTCCTTATCGGCGGCGGCGAGTATATTGAAAATATTAAACATTTATTAAAAAATTAAGTTACTATTAATTATAAACAGGATTTATTATTTGACATTATTAATCATAATATACATCATTTAGAATATAGTTTACAAAGGACTCTTGGAAATTACTATAGTCTTCATCTAACCCCCTATCATCATCACCATTATCTCTTATTTCTCGAAATGATTCAATATAATCTTTCCATAAAAGGCTGGCAATTGTTGAAGCATAGTGTTTATTTAATTCAAAATAATCGTCAAAATTATCAAATTCATTTAATACATCAATATATATACCAGTTCCTTGACAATAAAACCAAAATTCTAGTCCTGTAATACAAACCTCAAAATGGTAATCAGTTGTTTCATTCACTTTTGGTAATTTTGAATTAATTCTAATTGTCGTAGTTTCTCCATCAAAATATTTTGATGCACTAACAATCTCTTTTTCTTTATCTTCAAAAAACTCAGAAATCTTTTCATATACTTCTGGGTTTATTTCTAAAACCAAACTTTGAGCGGCAGTCCAATCAATATCTATCCATTTTTCTTCTATTTTTTCTGAAACAGATAATTCATCTATATTATACTTTATTGGATTTTGACCAATCCATTTGTGTTCACACTCTTCAATAGTTCCGTTTGAAAAAGCTACAATCAGTCTGCCAGATTCTGTTCTTCTGGATAGATCAGCTTTAAAATCTGCTTTTAAAACTTTTTTCCCATCAAAT
>JBDNHS010000042.1:0-7950 GCA_041688685.1 Kapaibacterium sp. (SeqCode) | reverse complement strand
CTTGAATAAAACTTGTTCTCTAAACTTTAAAAATGTTGGTGATGAAATTTTCTTAATTGGTAATAATAGAGAAGAGTTTGGCGGAAGCGAGTTGATTAAAGTATTATTTAACAAAATTGAAGGTAATTCTCCGATTTTGGATTTGGACGAAGAATGCCGTTTACAAAGTACAATTCTAAAATTAATTGGTAATGGTATAATCAATGCTGCCCACGATACAAGTGAAGGTGGTTTGGTCGTTGCTATTGCTGAAATGGCAATGTCTTCAATTGGCTCCGGAAAAGAGATTTTAGGTGCTGATATTAATATCGAAAATATAAATTTTGGTAAATTATTCGGTGAAAGCCAATCGAGAGTAGTAGTTGCTTTAAATTCAGAAAAAACAGTGCAATTAAGTGCAATTTGTAATGAAAACAATGTCAACCTTACACATTTAGGGAAAGTGAATAACGGCACCCTAAATATAAACAACGAAATCAACGTAAAAGTATCTGACTTAAAAGCAATTTACGAAAATACTCTTCCGAGTATGTTGTTATAAGATTGATATGAGAAGAGAGTTGAAAGTATTTTCTGAACCTTGATTAACAAGGATTATAGGATTTTCTTGAATAAAGATAAGAGTTTTTTTTAATCAAGTAATCAAAATAATCAAGGTTCTATACAAAATATTATTAAATATTATTTTCACACAGGTCGTTTATTGGAAATATCAAATCATAGTCATTCCAATTTAAATTTCCATTTACAATATTAATTTTTTTAAAAATATTTACATCTTTATATCTTTGAATAGAAGGGTTCAAACTTTGATGTAAAAATTTTTAAAATCTATAACGTTTGATTTCATATCATCAAAAGTTATTTTTATCATATACTCTTCAATATATTCTGCCTTAGTAATCTCTAAAGTTATTACATTATCTAAATAATTTTCTGTAATAATCATAATTTTTCCTTTATTATTTCAAATTTAACTTTTTTATGTAGTACAAAATAATCAATCCATTTCTCAACTACATTTTCAGAATATAATTCCAAAATATTCGTATATTTTCTCTTACTAGCTCTCTACTCTGATTTTAATTTCTCTATTATATTAGTTTCAATTGCTTTTTTGGAAGGTATAATTGATGCTAAATAAGATAATAATATTGAAAACATAAATAGAAATAATACTTCTGAATATATTATTTTCATTGGGATATAATCTATAATAAAATTCTGACCATCTATTTTTAATATTTTGTAAGTTAGATTTAAATAACAAAATCCTAATCCTAAAATTACACCAAATATTGACGCAGAAGTGCCAATTATTAATCCAGAGGTTTTGAATATAGACGATATTGTTCTGTCATCTGCTCCAAGTGCTTTTAAAATACTTATATCTCTGCCTTTTTCGACTACTGACATTCCCAATGATGCAAAAATATTAAATGAAGAGATTAATATAATTAGACTTACAATTGTAAATGACGCAAATCTTTCAAATTTCATAATTCTAAAAATATCCGAATTCAAGTCATACCAGCTAACTACATTAAATTTTAAACTTTTGTTTGTGCTTAATTTTTCTATATATTTATTGTCCATTTTATCTAACAAAATTGTAATATCATCTTTGTATTTTTGAAAATTATCAATCATATCAATGTTTTTAAGTCTAATATCAAATGAATTAAATTTATAATTCCCCTCAAAAATATCCTTGATTAATAAGTCATTTGATAGTATTGTCATCTCGTCATAATTCTCTATATTAGTATGATAAAGCCCACTGATTATTGCAATAGAACCATTATTTGTTGTATAATATTTAATACTTCTTTCAATTAATTCTGCCGACATTATATTGACTGTGTCGCCAATTTTAGCATTTAATTTATGAGCCAAATTTGCGCCCATAATTACTCTTGGTATATTGTCATTATTAATATAAAAGTTGAAATTTCCCATTACTTTATTATTTTTGAGATTCTTGAAAATTTCAATATTAGTATCCAAATATGAATTTAATACAGTTGGTAGAATAAATCCATCTTTAATCAACACTACTTTTGCCATCGAATTAATCGCAATTTCTTTGATATAACTATGTTTATTTAGATTTTTGAGAATTTCTAAAGTATTTATATTTTCATCAAACCATTTTGAATTTTTGGGCTGAATTCTTATATGTGGGTCAAGTGTAATTATTTTTGACTTATGTAAATCCTGAAACCCCTGAAATATTGCCATAACTATAATTACTGTAGCCACTCCGAGTGTAATCCCAATGAATGAAATCAAACTTATTATCCCAATAAATGAAGACTTTTTATTTGAAAATATATATCTTAAAGCTATTTTATTTTTTATCTGCATTATAAAATTTTAATTTAGAATTTCATTATGATTTTAGTTATATCATCATATAAATATTGATTATTATCAATTTCATTTACTTTATTCAATGAATAATTTATGTCTTTCAAAAATAAATCTATCAATGTTTGTGCACTCTTTTCTGTATTGTTTTTGATTAGATTAATAAATCTCTCTTCGCCATATTCTTTACCATTACAGTCTGCTTCGACAACTCCGTCTGTAAACATTACCAAAATATCACCCTCAGTAAAAATAATCTCTTTCGAATTATAATTAGTTTCTTCCAATACACCAATCAGCATATTTCCAGTTGAAAGATGTTTTATAGTATCATTTTGTGAATTTAAAACAAATGGGGGATTATGACCAGCATTAACGTAATTTAGTGACTTTTTCTCAAAATCTATAAAACCCATAAATACCGATACAAACTTATCAATAGTTGTATTTGAGCAAATTAATTTATTCAATTTATGAGCAATTACAGCAGGGTCAGTATTTGATAATGATAATAGCTTGACTGCGGATTGAATGTTTGCCATAAGTATAGAAGCGGGAATACCTTTGCCTGTTGCATCTGCAATGATAATAAAGTAATGATTATCACTTATTTTGATATAGTCGTAATAATCGCCTCCTACATACCTCGATGCTAATGTGATTCCTGCAATATCAACGCCCTTTATCTTTGGACTACTTTTAGGCAATAAGTTCTTTTGTATCTCTAATGCAATTTTTATTTCATTATCAAATTTCTTTTTTTCAATTTCTTCTTCTAATAATCGAATATTCTCAATAGAACTAAGAGCTGTGTTTCCAAGTAATTCAATGAATTTAATCTCTTCATCACTGTATTCAAATGTCAGCTTTTTACCCAAAATAATAAATCCACTCTGTTTACCCTGCAGATAAATTGGTACAATTAGCTTTACTTCATTGATACAAATAAATTCACAAATATAGTCCAGCACAACATCAAACTCAACCTTATGCTTTCCATCAATTAATATTATTTCAGTGTTCCCGACCTTAAATTCTTTGATGATTTCATTAATACAAACTCTAATTAAATCTTTGTCGTTATTATAATTAGTTAGATTTACTTTTTGTTTGATTAACTGAAAAAAAATGATATTACTAACATCACCAAACTTAAATTTATTAATTAAAACTTTTGAAATATTATCTTTTATTTTTTTGTTTCGTAAATCCATTCCACAAACTAAAAATTTTGTGGTTTGTAATTGTCCCATCAATGACAAACTAAAGCTCTTGAAAATATTATCTGGGTTACTAAAAAAACTATAATCTTTACTAATTTCGAATAAAGTCTGTAACAATTGATTACGTTTTTCGGTAATACTTTTTTCAATCAATAAAGACTCAAAATTTAGTGAATTTTCTAAAGCAGTAGTTGTAATATTTGAAACTAAATTTAGATAATTTACATCATCATAAGATAAATCTAAATTATTGATTTTTTTATTCAATACTATTATTGCTCTTAGATTATCTTCAAAATAAAACGGAACTATATAACTTATTTTGCTAATATTATTTTGATTATTAACTAATACCAATATATTTATGTTATTAGATATCTTGTCTTCTTCAATAAATAAACTTGTATTAAACTCATCTAATGATAAAATGGAAACTTCATCTGAGTCCAAAATATTAGTTTTTGAATTATTATCGTTATCTAATTCAAAATATTCATTTAGAACATTCTCCAAAAGCATTTTATCTTCTACTTTATGAGTTATACCTTTTGATACAGCCAAAAGTAATTTGTTGCTTTTAATTAAATATGCTGAACCTCTCAGTAAGCCAATTTTTCCAATTATACTTAATAGCGATAAATTAAGAATTGAATTTGGGTCTTTTGTTTCGTTCAATCTATTAGACAAATCTAATATAGATTGTAAATTTATTTTGTGATGAATATGTTGCAATTTTACTTACTTGACTTGATTACTATAAAAACAATATTTTAAACAATACTTTAAACAAAAAATCAACTTCAAATGAAGTATGAAGTTGATTTTATTCTTTTAATTAATTACAATTTATATATAAAAGTTAATAATTAATGCTGACTTCTTTTATCTTTCCATCTTTTAATTTGACTTACGATTTTATCTTCAGCAAGTGGTAATGATTTTTTGAAATCATCACTATCTGCAGTTGCATCAAAATCATTTCCCTCAACATGAACAGATATATGTATTTTTTTGGTTACATCATCATCAAATTCAATATTAACACTTAAGATATTGTCATAAAATTTTAAAAATTTATCTGCTGCATGTTTTGCAATTTCATTAAATTCATTTTGTTTGGGTTCAAAATGTCTAAACGTAACGTTTAATTTCATATTTTTTCCTTATTAATTTAAAGATTGTAATTTTAGAAAGTTAGGATAGAAAGTTAAGATAGTAATTAAGAATACTATTAATTATAAATAAAATTATTATTTACCAATGAACCATTTTATAGAAGTAGTGAGCGTGTTTTTTAGCTCTTTTCTATGTATAATCAAATCCAAAAAACCGTGTTCCAATAAAAATTCAGAACGTTGAAATCCTGCAGGTAATTTTTTCTTTATTGTTTGCTCAATAACTCTCGGTCCTGCAAATCCAATCAAAGCTTTTGGTTCAGCAATAATTATATCACCAAGCATAGCGTAGGAGGCACTAACTCCACCTGTTGTTGGGTCTGTTAATATTGATATGTAGGGAATAGAATTTTCAGCTAATTCTGCCAATATGACTGATGTCTTAGCCATCTGCATTAATGATAGTGCTGCTTCTTGCATTCTAGCACCACCAGAGGCACTTATCATTATAAATGGAATTTTGTTTTCTAAGGCATATCTTGCCGCACGGACAAATTTTTCTCCCAATACAGAACCCATACTGCCACCAATAAACCCAAAATTCATACAAGCAAATGAAGAGTCCATTTCATTGATTTTACCATAACCTGTAGTCAAAGAATCTGGAAGATTAGTTTTACTATATGCTTCTTTTAATCTGTCTTTGTATTTTTTGGTGTCTTCGAAATTCAAAGAGTCAACCGATCTTACATTTTGATTTGTTTCTACAAAAGTGTTCTTGTCAAAAAGATATTCTATATATTCTTTACTACCAATCCTAAAATGATGATTGCATTTTGGGCAAGTATATAAATTCTCTTCTAATTGAGTTTTGTAAATTATTTCATCACAACTTGGACATTTAGTCCAAAGCCCTTCCGGCATCTCTTTTGACTTTGTTTCCTCTATATTTTTTCCGGTCCTTTGAAACCAAGACATATATATTCCTTTTTTTTATTCAGTTTAGTTTGTATTGATTATTATCTTAAATTTTTATATTTCTTATAAAATCAAAACAATACTATTTTAATTCAGTCCAATTCTAATGTGTTATTTCTATAATGTTTTTAGTATATTTTCTATAATTAATGTAATAATTATGAGTAAATTTAATTATTACTCTAATTAATTACAAAAAATAAATTATATTTTTATTACATTTAATACATCAAACGTAAAAATAAACAAATAAGTTTAATTTTAAAATATTTTCAGTAAAAATCTTTAATAAAAAAATCTTTTTTTTATATTTTTACAACAAATTTTATTCAATATAGTTATTAATAAAACATTACTTATTTTTTGAAAAATACAATTCAAATAAATTAGAATTAGATTACTATTAACAGGGCACTTTATGGCTTTTTATCACAAATTAGGTCAAATTCCAAGATATAAACACACTACTTTTTATAAACCAGATGGTACATTATACAGAGAAGAATTAGTCAGTACAAAAGGATTTTCCGGTATTTATAGTAATAAATATCATGTGCATTCTCCAACTCAAGCTATTGAAGTTATCGAAATTGATAACATTCCTGATGTTAATTGGGAAAATGCTCCTCTTAAACATTTTCATTTTTTTACTGACGACAAAAAAACTGATGGTGATTTTTTGACTGCTCGTAATGTGTTTTTGGAAAATGAACATTGTACAATAGCAACTGCTCATCCAAATAAAAATGCAGATTATTTTTTCAAAAATGCCTATGCTCACGAATATATTTTTATTCATCACGGAAGTGGCATCCTAAAATCTGAATATGGTGATTTGATACTCGCAACAGGCGACCAAATTATTATTCCAATGGGTACTATCTATCAATTAGTATTTGATAATATGGAAGGTAATAAAATTTTGATAGTTGAGTCAGATACACCTTATGAAATACCAAAACATTACAAAAATGACTATGGACAATGTGAAGAACACGCACCATATTGTGAACGTGATTTTAAACTGCCAGAATTTGTTGATCCAATTGACCAAAAAGGCGAATTTGTAATCAAAATAAAAGCTGGCAAAAGAATATTCCAATATATTCATCCACATCATCCATTTGATGTAATTGGTTGGGACGGATATTTATATCCATTTGCCATAAATATAAAAGATTATAATCCAAAAGTAGGTAGATTACATTTACCTCCACCAATTCATTTATTATTTGATACCAAACATTTTGTCGTTTGTAACTTTAACCCAAGACCATTTGATTGGCACCCTAATGCAATTCCTGCACCTTATTTCCATACAAATGTTGATAGTGCAGAGTTACTGTACTATGTTGAAGGTGACTTTATGTCCCGAACTGGAGTCAAAGAGGGGTCTATAACGATACATCCTTTGGGCATTCCACACGGTCCTCAACCAGGCAAAACAGAAAAATCCATCGGTGCCAAATTCACCGATGAATACGCAATTATGGTTGATACTTTTATGCCATTGAGACCAACTCTAAATGTAAAAAATACAATGGACGAAGGTTATTACAAAAGCTGGTTAGAATAATATTGATGATGGAAAAATGAATTAATACTATAATACTATAACTATCGAACTAAAATAATAAATATTAAAAATTACAAAATTGATTAAAACAAATTACAATAACATAAAGCTAAAAGTAGACCTAATTTTGAATTCTATTTCTGAGCCACAACAAGTAAAAATCCTTGCTGTCTCAAAAACATTTCCTTTATCAAAAGTATTAGAAGCATATAATATTGGCACCAGAGATTTTGGGGAAAATTACGCACAAGAATTAAAGAATAAATATGATGAATTGGATAAGCAAAAATACAATGACATCAAATGGCATTTTATTGGGCATTTACAAACCAATAAGGTAAAATATATTGCTGAATTTGTTGATACTATTCATTCTGTGGACAGTGTAAAGTTGGCAAAAGAAATAAGTAAACAATCTTTATCAAAAAGAGAAAATGGTAATCCCATCAAAATAATGGTACAAGTCCATACTTCTAATGAAGAAACTAAATCTGGTATTAATGAAAACGAATTGATGGATTCTGTAAATGAAATTATTAAATTAGAAGGCATTAAATTAATTGGTCTTATGACAATTACAACCTTGACCGATGAACCAAAAGATAGAATACCTGAATTTATTATATTAAAAAAGTTGTTGTCAAAAATCAATAATGAATTAAATACCAACTTAAATGAACTATCAATG
>JBDNHS010000348.1:0-35264 GCA_041688685.1 Kapaibacterium sp. (SeqCode) | reverse complement strand
TTATAAAGCCTAAAAGTTTTACTTCTTATAATACTTTCAAATGCTTCATTATTTGTAAAGTGTAAAAATACCTCTTCTTCTTTCGCCATTACTCGCCCTATATAATGATTTTATTAACAACTGTTAATCAATCACCGAATATTTTATTGATTGGTTGTCATATTCAAGTATCTTTATTTTTATGTTTTTATATTTTATAATATTATCTTTCAAATCACTTATTGCATAATAATAAGTTTGTGAAAAATTACTTCTAATCAAATCATTTGTAAATTCTCTATAATTTATTACAATACTATTATTTTGAATACCACTATAAATTAATTCATAACTAAATATATTGTCTAATCTTTTTTCATAATTTACCTTTTCAACTTTCACTGGAGGACTGATTAAACTAGATCTATTCATTGCTGTATAACTAATTTTTTCAATGTGATTATTTACAATTACAAAATAATAAGGCCAATGATATAAAATACCATCGAAATGTCTTTGTAGAGAATCATTTAAAATCCAAGTTTCGTGTTTTTCTTTTTCATTTTTAAATATATGAGTATTGTTAAGAAGAGTGTCGGTAAGTATAATACTTTTTTTATGTTTATCAAATGTAATACCATCCCACCCGCTCCAATACGGTGTATTGTATATAATTGGACTTAAGTTTTTGAAACCATAAGTATTTAACAAATTAAATTTATTATAAGTATAAATTGATTCACCTATATTTGCATTATGAATAATATTTTTCTCAGTTGATTTCTCTTGGATTGAAATGTTATTTTCTGAAATGTTAGTTAAATTTGGTAATTGCACACATCCAGCCAATACAACTGTTATTAAACAACAGGTTATTATATTTCTCATCTTAATACCTTTTTTTTAATTTATTTTTAAAGTACAAATATAATAATTATTTAATTAATATAATACTATTAAAATTAGATTGATTTATAAAAGACAACAATTGTCGTAAAGAACCACATCAAAAGTCGTAAGTGATGCCAAATTTAAAGTTGTCAATTACCAATGGTTGAGTGGAGTCGAAGGGCCAGTTCATATTTTCTTTTCTCAATTCATAAACACCATACGAAAGTGCATTTTTGAGGATAAAGTTAATTATTGGTGTTGTACTCGGCGAATAAGTCATAATTTTTTTGACAAATCTATCAACGATACTTTGGGCAACGCTCTCAATTATTGCACTACCAGCCCACTTGAAAAACAAATGTCTTTGGAATATTACACTTCTTTCGTAGTTTGCTTCTAATCCAAATCCACCCAAAAATTTCATTTTTATGCCAGCTTCAAAGCTATTCCCAAATCTTACCTCTTGTCCGAAGTTTGCCATTGCCACTTTAGCTGCTGAATCGTTGGAAGAATATACATCCCCCAATCTCAAAAAGTTCCAATTTAATTCACTACCATTTGTGAGTGCTAAGTAAGATTCGTCACCAATTTTATAAGCATACCCTTCATTATTTCCGAATAAACTTATTCTCCACGCATTAAAGTTTATTTGACTTGCGTCAGTGGGTGTATTTATTTCATTAGTAAAGTTTGATATTGCAAAATAACTCGCATCATAAACCAATACGTCATCGCTTTTTGTTTTTTTGATTTTTACATCACCCAATTTTAGTTTAAAAGCATTAGAAGATGCAAAGTTATTAGTATAACCCTTGATATTTTCAATCAAATAATTGATATTGTTATTTCCATAAGTTAGACTTATATGTGGCTTTTCAAAGAAATTATCAAAACTTTTGGCACCAGGCAACAACTTAGAATCGTTTTGAAATCCAAATATATCATCAAAATCCTCATCTTCTTCTGTTTTTTCATCTTCATCTTCTTCAAAAATTACCTGATTCAACAATAAGTTATTTGTATTCGATAATTTGCTATCATTCAAGTTAATTAAATTATTTTTGTTACTGCTCAAATCTCTGCTTTTAGAATTATTATAATTTTTGATAAAATCATCTAATTCCGAAGATTGTGATTGATTAGAAATGATAAATACAAATAATAGGATTATTATAGTGAAGTTGTATTTGGTATTTTTATTTAATTTCATAAATTTCCAGTATAAATTAAAAGATATGTTTATTGATTATGTTTATTGTTTATATAGATTGATTAATTTAGTTTGATTAATTTTGTAAATATAATTTTGCAAATAAGTTAATTTCAAAATAAATTAATTTAAATTGGAATACGTAACACTTATTAAGTAGTTACATATAATTATAATTCAATTAAATTATATACAAATTTACAATTAGAAATTCATAAAAACAATTAATTTATAATGGCATTGGAAAATAAAATACAAACAGTACAAATTACTGAATTAACAAATAAAAAGAAGTCATATTCTGACCTGAAATTTAACTTGAATGAGATATTTTATTCTATTCAAGGCGAAGGCACAAGAATGGGAATGCCTTTTATTTTTATCAGACTTCAAGGTTGTTTGTTGAGATGCGTTTGGTGTGATACTCCTTATGCTCTTGATAGAAAAAAAATAGAGAAACTCAAGACTGGTCAAGAGATATTAGATGATATCGCTAAGTTTAATTGCAAAAGAATTATGCTTACTGGAGGCGAACCATTGGAGCAGGAAGACGTCTTTGATTTTATTACCCTTTTGCTAAATGATGATTATGAAGTGGTAATCGAAACTAACGGACAGGTGTTGACTGACAAAGTGGATAATAGAGCTTTCAAAATCATTGACTTCAAATGCCCAGACTCCAAAATGAGCAATAAAAATAACTTTGAAAATGTAGATTATCTAAATAAATATGATGAGGTTAAGTTTGTAATTGCATCTACCGATGATTTTCATTGGTCAATAGCAAAAATAAAAGAGTATAATCTTGATAAAAAAGTAGATACAATTTTATTCTCGCCTGTTTTTGATACTATGGAGCCAAAATTATTAGCAGAAATGATTTTGTCACAACATTATAATATCAGAATGCAATTACAACTACATAAATTCATTTGGGAACCAAACACGCGTGGCGTTTAGATTAAAATTAGATTGAAATTGTAAATGTAAGATGAATAAAATAATTCATTAAGTGAAATTTGGATTTATACAATAAAAACTCAATATTATTCGTTTAATTACATTGAAATTGTTTAAATTCAAGAAATTATCTAAATAATATCTCAAAAAATTGTCTCAAAAAGTTGTCTCAAAAAATTAAATAAGAAATTCCAATAATGTATATAGATTTATCAAACCCTAAAATTAGTAATATTAATACTGCTACAAATTTACAAACAACAAATTTACAAACTTCAATTCCGTTATTACACCATAGTTCTAACATATTGACTGGACCAAAGTTAGATTTCATCAAACCTCGTGGCAAAAAAGTATATATCGAAACTTATGGCTGTCAGATGAATGTCGCAGATTCTGAGATTGTATCCTCGATTATGTTATCCGAAGGGTTTTCGATTACTGACACAGCAGATAATGCTGATGTGATTTTGCTTAATACTTGCTCAATTAGAGATAATGCAGAAAAAAAGATTTTTCATAGATTAGCTCACCTTAGAAGATACAAAAAGAAAAAGTTTAAGTTAGTTGTTGGCATTTTGGGTTGTATGGCTGAAAGACTTAAGTCCAAACTTATCGGCGAGCAGGATTTGGTAAGCATAGTTGTCGGTCCAGATGAATATCGTAACTTGCCTGCACTTGTCGAAAGTGCTATTGGTGGCGAGCAAGGCATAGCAGTCAAATTAAGTAAGGTGGAAACTTATGATGATATTATTCCACTTAGGACCGAAGGGTTTAGTGCTTGGATTTCTATTATGCGTGGCTGTAATAATTTTTGTGCATTCTGCGTTGTACCCTATACTCGTGGAAGAGAGCGTTCTCGCCCAATGGATTCTGTTGTCAAAGAAGCGATTGGATTATATGAAAATGGCATAAAAGAAATTACACTTTTGGGACAAAATGTAAATAGTTATCGTGATGAAAAAAATGGTAATGATTTCCCTGATTTGATGATTGCAATTGCCAAAGAAGTACCAGAATTAAGAATAAGATATAGCACCTCACACCCTCACGATATGAGTGACAGACTAATCGAAGCACACAGAGATTACAAAGCAATTTCTAATTATATACATTTACCTGTTCAAGCCGGCTCAAATAATATTCTTAAAAAAATGAGAAGAGATTATACCAGAGAACAATATTTGCAAAGAATTGAAATGATTAGAAAATATGTACCTGGAGTTGCTTTGACTACAGATGTAATTGCTGGATTTTGCTCGGAAACAGAACAAGATCACCAGGAAACATTATCTTTGATGAGAGAAGTGAGATATGATGGTGCATATATGTACAAATATTCGCCAAGAGAAAATACACTTGCTTGGAAATACGAGGACGATGTACCAGAAGAGGTAAAAGCCAGAAGATTACAAGAGATTATTGACCAACAGCACGCTGTAGCAGCAGAATTAAATAAAGAAGAAATCGGACGTACTCACGAGGTATTAGTCGAGGGAGAAGGAAAAAGGAAAGGCACAGGTTGGCAGGGCAGGTCTGAGTCCAATAAAGTATGTTTTTTCCCTTATCAAGAAGGAATAAAATCTGGAGACTTGATAAATGTAAAAATCACATCTTCCACATCAGCGACACTATTCGGCGAAGTAGTTCTATAATTTTTATTTTTGGAATTGGAAATAATATTATTAATGGCAGTTACGAGGTGGAATTGTTGAGTAAAAGCGAGAATTGGGTTTTCAAATATAAAATAAAAATATACGTTTGAGTTATTATTTCAAAATTTAGGATATTATTTAGGTTATAATTATGAGTGTTCAAGAAATAATTGATGAAATTTCTAATTTAAATATGACAGAAAAATTTGAAATTTTAGAGTATTTCATCAATAATGATGAAGAATTGTATTATCAAACTATTACAAAAGAAACAAATATAGCTATAAATGATTACAAAAAAGGTTTGGTTGAGCCACTTACTGTGTCTGAATTTATGGATAACATTGAAATGGAGTTGAATTGATTTATGTTCAAAATCCTAACTACCAAACGATTTAAGAAAAAATTAGTTAAAATTATTAAAAATAACAGCGAATTTAAAGCCAAATTTGAAAAGTTGTTACAAATATTGGTAGAAAATCCCTTCGAAAATACTCTTAACAGTCACAAATTAGTTGGTAGATTGAATGATTTTTATTCTTGTACTTGTGGATATGATTGTAGGATAATTTACCAAATAATTAATTGACCCAAAATAATACTTAAAAGACAGTTTTATATTCTCAAAAAAATTATCCTTCAAATTATTGTTCTGTACTACATCTTACCACCCTAATAGATATAAGACAATTAGCATTACAACAAAACCACTGAACAAATAAATCATCACCTTTCTCATTTCTTTTCTTCGTTTCTCGTTTTTCTGAAATATTAATTAATATAGACTAACTTTTTGGTGATTGTTTTGTGCTTTGTTGTTAATTGTATAAAATAAATGCCAAAAGGTAAATTCTCTGACTTTAAATCAAAATTGATTGTCGTATTGCCACTTAATTCATAAGTCTTTATTATATTTCCAGTTGTAGATATTAATTCTATTTTAGCATTTTGATTATTAGTGTTAAACTCATTACTATAGTTTATATTTATAGAATTATTTGTTGGATTTGGATAAAAATCAAAACTAAAATCATCATTTAGAGTTTCATTGTCTTCAATTCCGGTCAAGTCACTCATAATGATTTCAGCTCTAATTCCTTTCGAGTGATTCATAAAACTACCAGAATTTGTAGTACTACTCTCAGTTTTTGCAACTATATAATAAACCGTATCTTTAACATTATAATCATCAACATAAGTATTGCCAGCCACTAAAGATTTGTTGACTTTTTTGAAACCAGTGTATTTGTCATTAGAGCGGTAGATGTTGTAATTATGGATAATACCTGTGATAGGAGTTTCCCATTTGATTTCAATATACTTATATCCTTTTTGTTGCACTTGTAAATTTTTTGGCTCTTCTATATCATAGTTTTTTGCCATCGTTAGAGTAGGGTCGCCCATCAAAGCAGTATGAACTCCTTTCATACTGCTTGCATAAATAATTCCACTGCTTGGAATATAATAATTTGGAATGTAAGTATTATAATTATTTACAGTTGCCAATGTAGAATATCCAATCGGAAGTCCAAGCCCCATGTGATGATAATACCAATGTGGTCTGGCAGACCAAGAGCAAGTAAGAGTATTAGGTTCGGATGCAATTGCGGCTCTCATTAAATTGTTTTTGGTATTCCAATCTCCAAAGTAACTACCGAACAACATTGTAAATATTCCTTTGACTTCTTTTGTAGCAAAATCTTTTGTAGTACCAATACCACCAGCACTATTATCAGAGCCAGGTCCAGTGCCATAAGACCACAAATAAAATTCGGTACCAAGTTTGGTGAAATAATCCTCAAAACTAACATTATTACTTCCAACCAATGCCGACAAACTTCTCCAGCCAGTAGAGGCAAATGCTTCAGGTAACCCAGTTGCATTAAAATTGTCATCTATTAGCCCTTTGTAAGTATATCCTATTTGATTAGTTCTAAACTTGTGATTTTTGTCTAAATACATTCTCAATAATTCAATTTCAGATTTGGTAAATTCAGTCATATTAAAGAAATCAACTCTACCAACTCCAGCAGTAGCATAATATTGAAAACTTTGTGTGAATAATTGATTTTGGTCAAATTTCCCATCGCCAGGGATATTTTTGTTTACTTCTCTGTTTCCATTAGTATTATTTACAAATTCATCAGTCCAAATTGTCTCATCAAAAACGCCATAATATAAATCAGTGGGCCACGCACCTTTATGGTCTGGCACATGACCATCAGGAGCAATATCGCCAGAATATGGAACAGGCACTCTTCCCAATAAATAAATGTATTTTAATGGAGTTTGTTGGTTGATTGCAGTCAAACTTTCTTTGACAGATTTTACTTTGTCTTTATCAAATTCTTCGGCTCTTGGTACCACTAATTCTATTACATTTAACCCTTCGGCAACTAAATCTTCTTTTAGTCTATTAATTTCATCTGACAAAGGCTCGGCAATAGTTTCATCAATTACCAAAGCAACATTTGTATATCTCTGAATATTTGCATTAATACCTGCTATTACATAACCAAAGGCAATAAAATTAGTACCGACAGTACCATTAAGATTATATTTACCTATAGAATTTGAGCGTACCTCATACTCATATATATCACCAACTTTTACATTTATATCTGTGTAAGTCAATGTATTAGTATCTAAAGTTGCCAATATGAATTGGGGGAAATATTCATCAAAAATACTTTTTCTACGTACTTCGTACCCAACAGACAATTCATTTTTCTGCCATTTAAGTGTAATACTTGGCGGGCTATTATTTACTGTTACGTCAATCAAGACAGCCAAATCTCGTGAATCAAGATTTCTGTAAGAATAACTATTTTGGAATGAAACCAAATAAATTATTGCAAATAGAAAATAGTAGCAATATTTAGATTTTTTATTATTGTTAGCATTTTGTTTAGTGTTATTTAATAAGTCAAAACTGTTCATATATATTCCTTAGGTATAATTTTTAATTTCTCATTTTATAGTCAATTATATTAGATAAATTTTTGTAAAAATTATAAATATTTATCATAATATCATAACATTACTGCAATTTATGCAAAAAATATAATTATAAAAAATCTAATTTTAAAGTATTCAATATTTATTAATTTTGAATTAGGATTTTGAAATTAATTTACATCATTTTTTAGATTAATTATGCATTAATACTCATTTTCTAATTTTCCCAATAGTTTCTCAATAATTTCTCAAAGTATGTACGTAAACAAATAAAAACAATTAAAACTTAAATAAAATGTCTTTACATTTTAATATTATATCAAATCTTAACATATCAAGCAATAATTCAAAATTTAAAATGTTAGCTATAAATATATTGAAAAATCTCCGACTTAATTTAGTTTCAAATTTACAGACAAATTTACGAACTCATTTTTCTTTACCCAAATGTAGTTTGTGTCTATTTTTGTTCTTATTAATTGTACTTAATTCTTGCAATGAAAATCCAACTACTCTCGGATTTCCACTCGATACTCTTGAAATAGAATCAATTTCTACAGAAGAGGTCGAGTTGATAACAAACTCCGAAAATTCAATTGTACGACTAAAAATCCTACACAATCAATCAATTTTCCATATTGGTAAATTTAATGATATCACTGCTATTGCATTTTTGAGATATAGATTTGTGCCTGATTCTTTGACTTATGTTAATGAATCAAATATCATTTCTGCAAAGTTATTTTTGAGAGCAGAGAGATATGGAATTGGCGATACAATTAATGGCAATATTGGGTTTGATTTATATGAATTAAAAGAAGGAATGGACACCTCAACTACTTGGGAAAATGTGTATCCAGGTGGAGTTGGTGGCGGTACTGTGAATAGTTCATTTTTTATACCGAATAAAATCGGCAGTTTTGACGGCAAAATCACTAAAAAAGATACAAATGATAAAATCGGCATTGATATTGACAAAAATTTTATCGTAAAATGGCTTAGATTCTCAGAAAGTAGAGATACTAATGTATATAGTTATTCATTTGGTATTATACCTAATGATAATTCAAAATATATCAGTTCATTTGGCACAAGAAACGACACCTACAAAAATGACGCATTTTATCCAACTATTGAAGTTATCTACAAAAACAAAAAAGACGTAATTGACACTTTGAAAATAAGAAGGTCTGTTGTCCATACAATTACAAATGTAGATAAACCAAGCGATGAGAATAAAATCATTGTACAAGGTGGGGTTGCTATTAGAAGTCAATTATTTTTTGATTTATCTGCAATTCCTCAAAAATCTTCAATAGTCAAAGCACAATTAGAAATGTATTTGATACCAGAAGAAACTTATCACGGAAATAATATAATTGATTCAACTTTGGTGGCTGGCTTGGATTGGATTGGAGCCAAATTCTATAATCCACCTTATGCCGCACTAAAAGAAACTGGTACCAATAAATATGTATTCCCAAGTATATCAAGTGCTGTTCAAAAATGGAATCAAACAGATGGCAAAGGCATTTTGGTATTCTATACAAATAGAAATGCAAATGATTTTGAAGAACAAAGAAATTTTGATAGATATGTATTTCACGGTACAAAATCCGCTGATATTACTAAAAGACCAAAGTTAACGGTATTTTATACTCGAAGACAAAATTAGAAAGTATATTTTAGAATATATATTCTTTCTATACTTTCCGAAACTTTACATATTGCTATCAAATCAAAAATCATAAAAATAAATATTTTGCAAAAAGGTATTATTAAGTGTTAAAATCCACAGAAAAAAAACATTTTCTTAAAATTAAGAATAATCAAATTGATTATAAAATCAAGAAAAATATATTCAAATTATTATCACTGCTATTAATTTTATTAAGTAATTATAATAGCTCGTATTCTCAAGGTGGGTCTAATTATTCATTATTTGGAATAGGTGAGCTAAACCGTAATAATGGTGCATTTTATGATGGATTGTCAGGTACATCAATCTCTGTCCCTTCTGAATATGCAATTAATCTCCAAAATCCAGCAATGTGGTCTTATGTAGAGACAACAAGATTGCAATTTGGATACAAATTTAACCAACATTACAACGAAAGTGCAACCCAATCACTATTCCAAAATAATGGGAAATTGAATGATGTTTTGGCTATTTTTTCGATAGATACATCGATGGGTATATCAGCGAGTTTGGGTCTGTATTCTCATTCAACTGTCAATTATTTTATTTCTAATCCAACAAGCAAGTCCGCCGAGGGAATTACAGTCAATGGAACAACTAAATACGAAGGTAATGGCGGAATTACAAATGTTTATTTGGGAGTTTCAGCCCGTCCAACCGATTATCTTGCATTGGGTATCAGTGTTACAGGGCATTTAGGCAATATTAAAAACACTTCAAGTACATCTTATTTTGAAAGCTTTACTTTTAGATCGGCAACTTATAAAGAGAGTTCTTTTGGTGGATTAAGTACTAAATTTGGGTTTAATTTAACTGCTATAGAAAATCTATCTATTGGAGGATTTCTTAATATCAATAACAACTTCAGTTACTCAAATACAAATGAGTTTATCACACAATTTTCGATTGATACTATTATAAATACTCAACAAACAATAAGTCTAACAACAGAAATAGGGATTGGTTTAGCTTACAAAACAGGTAAGTTTATTTTGGCGAGTGATTTTATTACGCAAGACTTCACAAATTTAGATTTTAACAAAAACGTAGCATCTTCTTTTCAAAATAGCTATAAATTTTCCTTGGGCGTAAGAAGAGTAGGCAATCCACAAAGAAGTGCTGACTTTTTGGATAAATTAGGTTATAATTTTGGGGTAGCTTACAGTCAGCTTTATTATAATGTAAATAATACAAACTTGAATGAAATATCAGGTTCATTTGGTCTAAATATACCAGTCCCAGGTACAGGTATGATAGATATGGCGTTCATTATGGGACAGCGTGGCACAATAGACAACGGGTTAATTAATGAATATTTTGGAAGATTTATTGTAAACATGAGTATTGGTGACACTTGGTTCAAGCCAATTCGTCGATATTTTGATTAAAATAAAAATATGATTGAAATATTTTAAATTAAAATTACTAAAACTAAAAAAAGAAATAAAATGATAGATTTGAATGGGCAAAAATTAAGATCGACTACCGTCGTTGGCGTTATAAGAAATGGTAGAGCGGCTCTCGGCTCTGACGGACAGATGACTTTGGGCAACACCGTAATGAAAAATACTACCAAAAAAGTAAGAAAACTATACAACAACTCTGTTATGGTTGGATTTGCTGGTGGTACAGCCGATGCTTTCACACTTATCGAGAGATTTGAAGAAAAGTTAGAAGCAAATAGAGGTAATCTTGTAAAAGCATCAATTGCACTTGCAAAAGATTGGAGAACCGACAGATATTTGAGGAAATTAGAGGCGATGATGGTCGCAATGAACAAAGATCAACTTTTGCTATTATCAGGCACAGGAGATGTAATCGAACCAGATAGTAATATTGTAGCAATTGGTTCAGGTGGCGCATTTGCTTTGGCTGCTGCCACTGCACTTCTAAATCACTCTGAATTAGAAGCAAAAGCTATTGTGGAAGAATCACTAAAAATAGCTGGTAATATTTGCATCTATACCAATACCAACATCACTTTAGAAGAGTTATAAGAGAGGAAGAAATGTCAGATAATGATATTAGATGGAAACAAAGGTTAGAAAATTACTCAAAAGCTTATTTTCAGTTAAAAGAAGCCTTCGAGTTATATGAAAATACACAATTACCAATTATAAAAGAAGGGATAATTCAAAGGTTTGAATTTACTCACGAATTATCTTGGAAATTATTAAAAGACTATTTAATTTGGCAGGGATACCAAAATATTAATGGATCACGTGATGCTGTAAAGACTTCTTTTAATATTGGCTTAATCTCAAATGGTAAGATTTGGATTGAAATGATTAGAAGTAGGAATAATACTGTACATACTTATGATAAAAATATTTTAGAGACAGAATATACGAAAATTAAAGATTTATATTTGCCCTTATTTGAAGAACTATTTAATCAAATGACAAATATATTAAATTCAAAATAATTTGGTAATTTATAGACTTTATGCATGATTTTGGAATACCAGAAGATTTATTATTAAATATAAAGAATATATTTTCGAAGTATAATCAAATTAATTCTGTAATATTATACGGCTCGAGAGCAAAAGGAACATTTAGAGAAGGTTCTGATATAGATATTACTTTAATTGGAAATAATATTACTAATTCAATATTAAATAACATAGAAACTGAAATTGATGAATTAGATTCTCCTTATTTGTTCGATATCTCAATATACCAACAAATATCAAGCATAAATTTAAAAGATCATATTGATAGAATTGGAATTGAAATCTATTCTAAATAACTATAAATAAATATAATCTTCTTTAATTTTTCATTCATCAAAAAGCGTTTTCTTTTTTCGTAAATAATAATCTTAAACTAAAATAAAAAATAATGAGCGATATAAATTTTACAATTGTAGATCAAGACAATAACAGTCAAAATAATAACGAATTTAAAATTATGGCGAATGCCAACTACACTCCAAGACAAATTGTCGAGGAATTAGATAAATATATCATTGGTCAAGAAGCTGCCAAAAAGTCTGTGGCTATTGCTCTTCGAAATAGATGGAGAAGACAAAATGTAACTTCCGAAATCAAAGATGAAATTATGCCTAATAATATCATTATGATTGGACCAACTGGGGTTGGAAAAACTGAAATTGCCAGAAGATTAGCTAAATTAGCGGGCGCTCCATTTATAAAAGTGGAAGCAACTAAATTTACCGAAGTGGGCTATGTTGGTCGAGATGTAGAATCTATGGTTAGAGACTTGGTCGAAAAATCTGTGGCTATGGTCAAAGAAGAACAAAGAGAAAGCAAAGAAACACAGGCTGAAATTAATACCGAAAACAGAATTTTGGATATACTTGTTCCCCCAATTGTCAAAACAGGTGTTTCATTTGATTTGACTTCTGAAAGTGAAGTAAACGAAAATAAAGATACAAGAGAAAAATTCAGAGATATGCTCCGCAAAGGTATATTAGACCAAAGAGAAATCGAAATTGATATTTCAATTGACTCAGTAAAAGGAATCTCAATAATGGGACCTATGGGTAATATGGACGATATGGGAATGAATTTGAACGAGGTTTTCGGCAATATTTTGCCAAAGAAAAAGAAAAAACAAAAACTAAGTATTGTTGAAGCCAAAAAATTCATTAAATCAGAAGAAATTGAGAAATTAATCGACCACGACGCAGTTACAAGAGAAGCTTTATATAGAGCAGAGAATTTGGGTATTATATTTATTGATGAGATTGATAAAGTTGCCTCTCGTAGTAGTAGTAATGGTGGGGGTGGCGAGGTATCTAGAGAAGGAGTACAGAGAGACTTATTGCCAATTGTTGAGGGTAGTAATGTAAATACCAAATATGGTCAAGTAAAAACTGATCATGTTCTATTTATTGCTTCTGGTGCTTTTCACGTAGCCAAACCATCGGATCTAATACCAGAATTGCAAGGTAGATTTCCAATTAGAGTAGAATTGTCTTCACTTACAGAAGATGATTTTATTAAAATCCTTACGCAACCTCAAAATGCACTTATCAAACAGTATAAAGCTTTGATGGATACAGAAGGGATAAACCTTGATTTTGATGAAAGTGGGATTAGGGAAATAGCTGCAACGGCAGCCAAAGTGAACGATGAAGTTACTAATATTGGTGCAAGAAGACTACACACAATATTGACTACAATTTTAGATGACATATTATTCAATGCACCTGATAATATAGATGTAAAAGATATAATAATAACTGAAGAAAAAGTAAAAAATAGCCTTGGCGACATAATCAAAAACCAAGACTTAACTAAATATATATTATAATAGATTTCTGAGTAATTTATTTAAATAGACAGGTACTATTGCCTGTCTATTTTTTGTCTGAATTTTTTCTATTTTTCTAAATGTAGAGACGATCGGCGAGTCGTCTTCCTCGTATTCTTACATTTTTCTAATTGAAGAGACATAATTCAGTTGCGTCTTGTTGTATGTAACCCACCGTTAATCCTGCTTTACTGTTGACTTGGGAAGGATTTCAAGAAAACAAATCCACCTCATAACTGCAATTAAATAAGACTTATCTAATCTTCACATCAGAGAATGTAACTCGAAGAATTTCCACGTTGCCTGAACGTAGTCAAAGGCAACCCATACACCTTTTTTCCAAGCTTACGAGAGAATATTCCGTCTCGTATATCTTTTCATTCCCACTACTCTCCAAAATTACAAAATTAATAGAAATTAATTACTACCAATAACGAAGATGTTAATATTATAATCCATAGCAGCAAACCAAATAAAATGGAACGGAATCCAACTTTACGAATATTTTCGAGTGATAAACCAGCACCAATCAAAAATAATGTGAGATTTAATCCATTTTTCGCTAAACTTACCAAAACTACTGATAAAGGTTCGATAATTGGGAAATAGGTGTTTACTGCCATTGCAACTATAAAAAATAATATAAATTTAGGGAATGAGCTTAATTTGCCTTTTTTCTTATACAAGAATGCGAATAAAACCGTGAGTGGAATTATCCATAATGCTCTTGCTAATTTAATAGTTGTGGCGATTTTAAGTGCCTCACTGCCATAGCTTTGTGCTGCTCCGACAACCGAACTTGTGTCGTGTATTGCAATTGCAGACCACAATCCGAATTGATATTGACTTAAACCAAAATAATGCCCTAAAATTGGAAATATTAGTAATGCAATTGAGTTTAATAAAAATACAATCCCCATAGCTACAGAAATGTCTTCATTTTCTGCCTCGATAACTGGCGAAACTGCTGCTATTGCACTTCCACCACAAATCGCAGTGCCTGAAGTAATCAAAGTTGCTGTTTTGTCTTGAAGTTTGAATATTTTGCCAAAAATTAGACCTAATGCTAAGGTGCCAAAAATAAATATGAATGTCAGCCAAAACCCATCTTGACTCACTTTAATAGCGTTATTAATATTCATTCCAAAGCCAAGTCCTACGACAGAAATTTGCAGTAAATATTTGGATATTTTATTCAAATTATTGAATACTTTTGGTATAAGAAATGTGCTCAATATTCCTAAAAATAGAGACAAAGCTGGAGAACTAAAAGGCGATAAAGTAAAAATTGCAATTATAATAAAAGTTATTTGTTTGGCATTTAATGCAGTTATATTTTGAAAGAAATTTTTATTTATTTTCATTATAATATATCAATTTAACTAAATGAATAGTTATAACGAAACTTTGTATTTTTTATTTGAATAAAAAAACAGCAAGTATTTATTTTATGCATTGGGTCAAGACCCAATGCTTCCGAAGATAATTATTTCTACCTATTAACCAATAATCTCCGGCTAATGCTACCAGTTGGTGTTTGGATTTGGATACGTGGTAGGCAAGGAGAGGAAGTAAATCCTCTAACTCTTTTCTTTATCAAGTATATCAAGGTAAAGACATTAAAATAAATAAAACTAACAAATTATCAATAAAATATCTTATTTTTGTAATAAATAAAAACTCAATACTTGAATGAAATCTATTTATGACTTTAAACGAAAGATTAAAAAAAGCGACCAGCGAAGAAGATGTTAAAGATATTTATATCAAAGCATTAGGGCTAAAAGAATACCAAAAAAATCTAATTGATATACAAACTAAAGAAATTTGGTTCGAAGCAAAAGATACTGGCAAAATCTCCACTTATGAAATGTTCACACAGCTGATGCACTATGTCCAAATAGCTCTAAATACTGGTGAGCATATTCCGCCGTTTTTGTGCGTAATTGATACCAAAAAAGCAGCTATTATGAAAAGTGAAGACGTAATTCCTTTTCTCGCCAAAAAAACTATAAAATGGGGAAGATCTGCCAGCAACTACACTCAAGAAGCGTTGGACGCCGTTTCAGCTCACATTGGGACACACTTTGTCTCTTTTAGAATTGATACACACGAAGAAGAGTTTATCTCTACTATAAAAAACGCTATCAAAAATGGCGATATTATCCGTACCCAAATCACACCTGATAACTTAAAACAAGTATTTGATAAATGGGTTGTTATGATTGGACGTGAAATCAATGGAGTGGCAGAAGAAGACTACGCCCTACTATTTTTTGCTGATATTATGCACGATGGCACAGTCTCAACTCACGAAAATCTAAGTGCAGAATTGCTACACAAAAATAATTCGCCTGTTTTTTCGCTCGGTGGCAAATTATATGAATTAGGGAATAAGGAAGGATACCGACAGTTTTGGGCAATTTATCACAAACCACCAAAAGCAGAATATCGTAATTATCTATTAGAACGCAGAGACAGTTTAATTCCTATTGATGAAAGAAGTTTCAAAGGGGCATACTATACGCCGCTTGCTGTGGTAGATAAGGCTTATGACAAACTGACCGACACTTTGGGCAAAAATTGGCAAAAAGAATATATAGTTTGGGATATGTGCTGTGGTGTTGGAAATTTGGAGGTAAAGCACAGTAATCCTCGTAATATCTATATGTCCACACTCGACCAAGCCGATATTGATGTAATGAAAGCGACCAAAACCTGCGTTTCGGCAAATAGGTTTCAGTATGATTATCTAAATGATGATATTACTGACGATGGAAAAATTGACTACTCAATTACCAATAAAGTACCCGAATCTTTACGTAAAGCTATTGCTGAGGGCAAAAAGATTTTAGTGCTAATTAATCCGCCCTATGCTGAAGCTACGAATGCAGATAATACTGCAAGAGGTTTGGATGCTGAAAATAAATCTGGAGTAGCAAAAACTAAATTTGCAGCAAAATCAATGAAAGATTATGGCAAAGCAAGTAATGAACTATTTACTCAATTTGTAGCAAGAATAGCAAAAGAAATCCCAAGTGCTTCACTTGCAATGTTCAGTACATTAAAATATGTAAATGCTCCTAACTTTGAAAAATTTAGGGAAAATTGGAATGCTCAATATCTTGGCGGATTTGTAGTACATAGTAAATCATTTGATGGGCTTAAGGGTAATTTCCCAATTGGATTTTTGATTTGGAAAACAGAAAATAATTCAAATATAAAAAAGCCATTTGTTGAAATTGAAGTAGAAGTATTAGATAAAAATGTAAATCCGATTGGTGCAAAAAGTTTTTACAATTTACCCAATAATACTTTTTTAAATGTTTGGGTTGAAAGAACAAGAACTAATGGTTTTCTTTCAATTCCATTAAAAAATGCAGTTTCACCAAGTATTGGAAAAGCTCCAACAAGAACATGGTCTGACAATGGTATTGGATATTTAATATATAAAGGGAATGATATTCAGAATTCAAAAGCAACATGTATTTTATCTTCAGTATATGGAGATGGACATGGCTTATATATAAATCTTCAAAATATTTCAGAAACAAGTGTAATGTTTACAACACGTAAAATTATAAAACAAACTTGGCTGAATGACCGAGACCAATTTTTGCAACCCACTAAACCATTGAGCGATGAGTTCAAAAGTGATTGTTTGATGTGGATGTTATTCAACGGCAGTAATCTTACAGCGAGTGCGAATGATTTGGAATGGAATGGCAAATTTTGGAATATAGTCAATCACTTTATACCATTCACAGAGGCGGAAGTGGGCGCACCAGATAGGTTTGAGAGTGATTTTATGGTGCAGTATATTTCTTCGCTACCATCTATTGGAGGGGCTGGGGGAGGTTGCTTTTCAGCAGAGGCGAAATTGGTATTAGAAGAAGGCAAAAAGTTATGGCAGGAATATTTTAGGCATACTGACGTAAGGAGTGTTCGAGACGAACTGAAACTATCCAGAGCGGATGTTGGGTGGTATCAAGTGCGTAAGGCATTACAGCATCGCAATTCAAGTGGCGATTTTGTACCAGTGAGCTTTAAGCCATTTGAGTCTGCATACAAAAGTTTGAGTGAAAAATTACATCCAATGGTGTACGATTTAGGTTTTTTGCGAGTTTAGTGGTTTTTTGGGTGGGTGTTGATTCAGAGATATTTGAAAGATACTTCTCTCTTATAGTTCTATTACTACAATAATAGAAAAGGTACGCTGTCTGTATTTATGTAGATTTTGCATATTTTGAATTTGTGTTATACAAGAAAGAATTTAAGAAAAAGAGGGCAGTTTAGTGCATAAAAGGATGTTGAATGGGAGCAGTGCAACAAAAAAGAGTGCAAATGAGTGCAGTTTTTAGTGGAAAAAAGCGATGTAGGGAAATCAACCGTAGGGTTAACCCTACGGTTGATAATAGTAAAGACAAATAAAATTTAGAACAAGAGGTTGCAACCACTTGTCCTAAAACAATAAAAATTTATTTGTTCTAAAATCAAATATTAATAATTACATATTTTTGTAAGTATTTGTAAATTCATTTGAAATAAAGTCTTCTAATTTTGAAGGAGTTGGTTTATCGTTAGAATTTGCATAATCAGAAACGATTAATTTGAGTTCTTTTTCTTCTAAGCCGTAAATCATAAATCTGGACTTTCTTTGTTATTTAAAATATATTTATTAAAATTACTCAGAGCGGTGTTCGAATCTTCTGAATTTATTTAAACTACTATTTTCTTGATTGAAATCCATTATCAAACTCAAATTTTAATTATTTTAATAACTCACGAATTTAGTTATTTATTATTATTATATTTTTATTATAATAAATTATAATTTGGATAAATACTTCTTAATGGCATACATAATGCTTTAACACAGTTAAATTTGATTTTTGATTTTAATTGATTTTAATTTCTAAAAAGAATAATGGCAGAGAATAAAGACGGTCAAGAGAAATCCGAAACCGCTTCCCAGAAGAAGTTAGACGAGGGAAGGGATAAAGGTCAAGTCGCAAAAAGTACTGATGTTACTACTGCTTCGGTTATTTTACTCGGAGGGCTTACCGTTTTGCTTTTTAGTGCTTATTCTGTTAATAACATCAAGGGATTTATGGGCTATATGCTCAATAATTCTTCTACATTGCAAATTACAGACCAAAATATTTTTAGATATTACGGCGATTTAATGTTTTTCCTCGCATCTATCCTATTGCCAATTATGGGCATAATTTATGTGATAATTTTAGCCTCTGAGATTGGACAAGTTGGATTAAAACTTTCTCTCAAAAAATTCGCCGAACCAGAAACTTATACAAAAGTATTTAAACTCGGTGCTGGACTCAAAAGAGTATTTTTCTCAATAAATTCCTTATTTGAATTAGTCAAAAGTTTGGCAAAGGTTTTTGTAATTAGTATTGTTGTAATTATCACATTAAAAGGACATTTAGATTCTATTGTATCGATTTTGGAGAAACCTTATGTTGAAATTGGTACTTTTATGTATCAACTTAGTATGGAATTGGTAACAAAGGTTGGATTGATTTATATTTTGATTGCATTTAGTGATTATTTTTATCAAAAGTGGAAATTTTCAAATGATATGAAAATGACCAAACAAGAAGTAAAAGATGAGTATAAACAAACTGAGGGTGACCCAAGAGTTAAGTCTAGAGTAAAGGCGTATATGAGAAGTCGTATGCGTAAAATTATGATAAATAATGTAGCAAAAGCTCATGTTATTATCACCAACCCGACTCACTTTGCGATTGCCGTTCAATATGAAAACGGCTCAATGTCGGCACCAAAAGTAATCTCAAAAGGGGCAGATTTCTTAGGACACAAAATACGAGAAAAAGCCAAAGAGCATAATATTCCGATTGTCGAAGATCCACCATTGGCGAGAGCATTATTCCACAATGTAGAAATTGATGCCGAAGTACCAGAGGAATTATACAAAGCAGTGGCGAAGGTATTGGCTTATGTATATTCTCTCAAAAAGACTAAATAAATTGGTTGAGATTGATTATTATTGATAAATTACAACTAAATTAAAATTATTGACACTAATTTTTTATAAAATATGATATTACATTTTAGATTTAATAAAAACAAAAATGAAGTAAAAAAACACTTCGAAAATATAGAAAATTTTGCGAAAATACATCCATGTATTATTTACTTTGAACCTGAAAAAGATGGGTATTTCAAAGTAACTGAAAGTATTTTACCTTTCACACCAAAGATTAAATATCTAGTAAAAATATTAGATACCCAAGATGACAAGATAAAAATGGAAGCATTTTTGTTTAACCGTAGGATTTGTATAGTTGATATACAGATTAATTTTGAGTTTGAAAGCGACCCAAATAATGAGAATATTACAAATATCAGAGAAGAGGTAAAATTTTATACTTTTGCACCATTTAAGCCATTATTAGGAATTATTTTCCGTTATTTCCATATAAAGATATTTAATAACATTAAAGATTTAAGATAGTAGATTACAAGGAAGGAAGGAAATAAACACTAAAATAAATAATATATGCCAACACCAAAAGTTGTTCCTATCCTAATCCTTGGGTCATAAATATTTGATGGATTAAATGGACTAGATTCTAAGAATATTGTTTCTGTATTACAATATCCATAACCTAATTCTAAATCTAATGAGAAATTACTAAGGAATCTGACACTCCCTCCTAAACCAAGCCCATAGGTTGAAGCTATTTCGGTTCTCAAATAAATGTTATCACTGTCTGTAAAATTACAATTTGTTAGACCACCACCAGCAAAAACATAAGCATAACTCGTGTTGTCTCCAGCTATTGTTTTTTGTAGTTGAAAACCATAATTATAATCTACGTAATTATCAGAATAATAACTATCAAGACTTACAAATGTTGTTATGCTGAGGCGAAATAAATCATTTATGTTGGCTTGATAAGTTAAGCCGTAAGCTGATATTCCTGAATATGAAACACCTATTTTATTTGTTCCAATTAATTTAGAGTCATTTTGAGTAAATATATTGTAGATATCTCTAATCCCCATTTGGGCATAGATATTAGTTTGCAAAAAAAACAAAAGAAAACTAATAATTAATATATATTTATTTATATTTGATTTCATATTAAAATGTACGATATATGCCAACACCAAAAGTTGTACCGACTCTTCTCTGTGGTAAATAGATTTGAGATGAGGTAATTGGATTACTGTCATATAATTCATTATATGTTTTACAAAAGCCGAAACCAAATTCTAAATCAATTGCAAATTTTTCAAAGACTTTTACACTTGCGCCAATTCCAATTCCATAAGAATGCATTCTTTCATTTGTTGGACTCTCATCATCATCAATTATTAATTCTGAAATAGTAAAATTTGAAATACCACCACCAGCAAAAACATAAGCATAATTGTTATTATCCCCTACAAAAGGTTTTTGTAATTGTAAGCCCAAATTGATGTCAAATACTGATTTAGACAATATTCTATCACTCGCGAGAAAACCTGTAACACTGTAACGAAATAAATCTAGTATTTGGTTTTGAAAAGTAAAGCCAAAAGAGGATATACCGGAATAAGAAATTCCCGCCTTTGCCCTACCTATCAATAATGAATCATTAACACTGCTAAAATCATTATTATTATTTGTTTGCGAATAAGAAATTGATTGAAGAGATAAAAAAAGTAGAGTTGTAAATATTAATAATTTATAATTTTTAGATATTCCCATAATAAATTAAATAATTTCTTATTGAAGATATAAAGATAATTTGTAAAATTAAAATGCAAAATAAAGACCTATTCCAAATGTAACACCAATTCTTTTGCGTGGTCCATAACTATTCCAACCACCTGAATAATCATTAGTTCGAGTATTACAATAGCCATAACCCAACTCGGCATCAATGGTAAAATTTTCTAACAAAGTTGCACTACCACCCATCCCAATACCAAAAGTAAAAATATCTGTTTTATCACTCCCACTACTATTTGATTTGTAATCTTCGGTTTGTTGCTGTATCCCGGCACCCATAAAAATATAAGCATTCTTCTCATACCCTTTAAGTAATATTTTTTGAACCTGTAAACCAATGCCATAATCCAAATATTGACTACTGTTGTCTTCTTCTAAATATATTAAGGAAGTAACTCCCAACCTAATATCCCTTCCAACATTTCTCTGGTAAGTTAAACCATAGTATGATATTCCCGAATATGATGCTCCAATTTTATTTTTGGGTTCTGGAAGAGTGTCGTTTGGAAAAATAACCCCAGATGATCTGTAATCATAGGTTTGGGTATAAGATTGTGCGAAGTTTGTAATAAAAAATATAGCACAAATAGTTATAAATTTGATTGATGTTTTCATAATTTCCATATAAATCTAATTGAAGAGATTAATAATTATTATTTATTTAAAATGTTGTGCAAATTATAAATAAAAATGAAATTAAACAACTAATATTTTATATATTTTTGTTGTTTTTTGTGATTATTGGTTAATTGTGTTCAATTCTCTTAACATTGCTTGTTTCTCTATTTCTAACTGTCGGATTTTTCTGACAACTTTATCTAATTCTTCAGGCATAGAGTCCATTTCAATTCTTAATTTACTTGCAGCTTCATCTATCAAATCAATTGCTTTATCCGGCAAAAATCTATCTGTAATATATCTATTAGATAATTCGGCGGCAGAGATGAGTGCAGAATCTTTAATTCTAACTCCGTGATGGACTTCATATCTTTCTTTCAGCCCTCTCAATATAGTAATTGTGTCTTCTACAGTCGGCTCATTTACATACACTTGCTGAAATCTTCTCTCCAAAGCTGCATCTTTTTCGATATATTTTTGGTACTCATCAAGAGTTTTCGCACCGATACAATGCAAATCCCCTCTTGCAAGAGCTGGTTTGAGTATATTTGCTGCATCCATATTTCCGCCAGAAGTCGAACCGGCTCCTATCAAAGTATGAATTTCATCAATGAATAAAATTATTTCACCGTCTGAGTCTGTAACTTCCTTAATTATGGCTTTTAGTCTCTCTTCAAATTGCCCTCTAAAAGAAGTACCAGCCAAAAGACTTGCCATATCAAGAGTTACTACGATTTTAGTTTTTAGACTTTCTGGTACATCTCCAGACACTATTCTTTGTGCAATTCCCTCTACTATTGCAGTCTTTCCAACCCCTGGGTCTCCGATTAATACTGGATTATTTTTTCTTCTACGTGATAATACTTGTAGTACTCTTCTTATTTCTTCTTCTCTCCCAATTACGGGGTCAATTTTATTATTTATAGCTTCGTCATTTAGAATTCTACCATATTTTTTGAGTGCTTGATAAGTATCTTCTGCATTTTGGTCGTTTGCCCTACTTCTTCCTTTAATTGATTTTAATACTTCAATTATAGTTTTTTTGGAAACTCCTTTTCCATTTAAATATTGCCCAATATCAGTTTTACTCTCACTAATAGCAATCAAAATATGCTCTGTACTTACATAAGAATCTTTCATTTTGACAGATTCTTTAAGTGAATTTTCTAATACTTCATTTGAATTATTTGATAAATATTCTTGCCCACTTACGCCAGTAATTTTTGGCAAACCTTCTAATATTTCATTAATCTTAATTTTTAGAATACTTGAATTTAGTCCAATTTTGGCTACAATATCCAAAGCAATGCTATCATTGTCTTGAATAATAGAAGCAAGTATATGCACAGGTTCGACTGCTTGATTATTATAATTTACGGCAATTTCTTTAGCGGTTTTTAATGCTTCTTGGCTTTTTAAAGTAAACTTTTGAAAATTCATAATTTCCTTGTTTTTATCATTTTTCTATATTATATGACTAATTAGCTTAATATTAGACAGCTTGCCAGACGTTAATAATCAATTACAATTTCAAATTGGTAAAACAAGGCAATCAAAATATCGATATAATTGCTATTTAGCTTCGATTTTTCGGTTAAGTATAAGGTCCATTCCGTTTTCAAATTTTGGCAATTTGAGTTTAATCTCACCTTCCGAATTAATGTATCCTAATGTTTCATATTCCAAATTACTTACAAAAGCCATTCCAGAGGAATTAAATGGTAGAGCAAAGTTGTAAAATCCCGAAAATGCAAACTCACCATTTTTATTGATAAAGCCATAACTTCCATCAAATTTTATCATTCCAAAATTATTACTAAAAGGTTCACAATTTTGAAAAATAAATTCAGTAAGTCTATTACCTAATTCATCAACTAATGCCCATTTGGGTTTACCATTTTCATCATTTTGGGCAAAAAATGAACGTCTATTTTTAAATGGTTTTACATCATCATAAGCTAAATTAATTATAATTTGACCCCACTTATCAATAAATCCAAATTTACCAATTAAAGTTACTTTTGCTTTTTGTTCAGAAAATTCAGCCGGCTCATCAAATCTATAATCAATAACAACTTTCCCTGTTGTATCAATATAGCCCACAGCATATTCATTATTTGATACTGCTGCATATCCTTCCGAAAAATTATAACCAACTTTATCACCCATTAAAGTAATAGCCATTTCTAATGTGCCTGTATTGTCTAATTTATTTGACAAATATCCTCTTTTGCCTTCTTTCATTACATAAGCCAAGTTTTCAGAAAAAGGCAATGCGTCAACATATTCCATAGGAACAATTAATTTACCTTTTTTATCGACATATCCAAATACTTTATCTTTTGTTTGCTTATTTGTATAATTGGCAACTATTGCATAACCACTGTTAAAAGTACCCATTTCATCATAATCAACGTCAAATAAAGTTTTTCCATCTGAACTCAAACCAGACCACTTTTCCTCAATTTTATTTTCTTTATTCGTAATTTGAATTTTAGCTGTTATAATACCTTCTCTAAATCCGAAAACTTCGATAATATCATTTCTTCTAAATATCTCTTTGCCATCTACATCGTTAAATATCCAATCTTGGTCAATTTGATATGCATACATTGGGTCATTTTTTTCTTGTGAATATAATTTGGCATTATCCACAATTCCAAATAACATTACGAGCATTATTCCAGATAATACTCCATAATAATTACCAAGATTCAATTCCGAAATAGATGACAATTTTGAATTAAATAAAGAAGTAAATTGATGTTTGATTTTCATAATTTGGGTCATTTTCTTTTTAATTATTTTATAATTTTATTATTTTATTATTTTGTTATTTGATTTATTAGTTTTCAATCATAAATCTTGATATAAATTCTCTTACGATAGGTTCATTAGTTTGTTTCAATTCTATTGCACTTCCTTCAAATAAAACCCTACCTTGGTCAAGCATCACCACCTCATCAGCAATTCTAAACACTGAAAACATATCGTGAGTGATTACAATAGATGTTACATTCATTTTACGTGCAAGTTCATATATCATCTCATCAATTTGCTCGGAAGTTACTGGGTCTAATCCTGTTGTAGGTTCATCATAAAAGATATATTTTGGACTTCCCACCAATGCTCTTGCAACTGCAACTCTTTTTCGCATACCACCTGATAAATCAGCTGGCTTTTTATTCTTTAATATTTCCCATTCTTTGATATAATCTTCACTATCTTGCAAATCAATATCTGGCAACAGTCCAACAGCAGATAATACTCTTTTTGCTTCACTATCTAAGGCATCATCGTTTTTTTCACCGTGTTCATAAAGACCCAAAATAATGTTTTCATAGACAGTATAAGAATCAAACAAAGCTCCACCCTGAAACACAAATCCAATATTTTTTCTTAATTCAAATATTTCTTCATAAGTTAAATTATTTAAGTCATTGTCATCGATTTCAATTTTTCCTGTATCTGGAGTCAAAAGTCCGACAATGTGTTTCAATAACACACTTTTACCACAACCTGATTTGCCAATTATGCAGGTAGTTTTGCCCATTTTTATTTCTAAATCAATCCCCATTAGCACTTTTTTTTGACCGAAAGACTTTGTAAGATTTGAGATTTTTATCATTAGTAATTATTATTTTTTAGAAAATTATAAATTTATTTTTATTAATAAAGAACTTAACAAGATTTTATTATAAAACAAAAAAAACACCCAAATAATTGAGTGTTTTTTAAAATTTTTTTGTGTTTAGTTAATAAAGTAATTAAGAAAGTAGCTTTAATTATTAATTAGAATTTAATAACAAAACCACTAACCAATCCACTACGATTTCCAACAAAAGATGAGTTAGCTTGCATTAAAGAAAAATACTCATAACCAGTCATCAATTCAAAGTTGATATTAGATACTTGAAATAATTTTACTTGCATACCAGCACTTAATTTATAATATGTACCAGGTGTTACGCTCCCAACACTTGCCATTGTATAACCATTCAATATTTCAGCAAATTCATCACCTATTAAACTTTGTAATATTTTATTTGATTGAAGTCTCAATCCTATACCAGGACCAAATAGGGCATTAGAAGTGTTGTTGTTTAAAGTTTGTAGCATAACACTATTAAACTCTAATCCAAGTTCCAAATTATAGCTTTCACCTTTGTTCACTTTATAATAACCAGCGATAACGTAATCTTTGCCTAAGTTAGTATTTTGGCTCAAAGACAATATAGTTAATCCTAATTTAGAGTTATCATCAGTTTTGTTGTATTTAGATTTGAAAACAATCGTATTAATGTTTTTATTATTTGGCGAATAACTAATATTATCAAATTCTTTGTTAATATCAAAATTATTCAGATTTAATGTATTTTCAGCAATTAATAAAGTATTATTGGAATCTTCATTATTAGTTTTAATTTCAGTTTCAGTTTTAACTTCACTATTAATCACACCATTATTTGAATTATTGGAATTTTTAATATTTTTGTTACTAATATTATTACCATTCAAACTCAAATCATTACCAGCATTAATTTGATTTTTGCTAATGATGGATTTATTAATTGATTTATCTCTTAATTTTACAACTGTTTTTTGATTATTATTCTTATCTAAATTCTTACCATTATCTATAGTAACTTGGTTGTGATTTTTAGAACTATTTAAATTAGTGGAATTATTAGAATTATCAAATTTGTTATTAAATTTAGTTACAACTTCATCACTATTAGCGGAAGACTTTGTGATTGCAATTTTGGATGTATTTTCTTTGTTATTATCTTTATTAATTGTACTAGATTCTTTTGAATTATTGAATAATAAAAACGCAGAGACAACCACAAAGGCAATTCCAGCAGGAACAGAAGTTTTGAAATCCAACATCCAACTAAGTGAACTTAAATTGAATCTATTAGCATTTGCTACAGTATTAGCACCCGTTCCAAAGTTTAGTTCTTTGAATAGGTTATTTTTCATCTGAGATGTAGGTACAGAATTATCTAACTGACTTTTTTTATCAGAATTAATTGAGTTTTTAATTTTATGGTATTTGTCATATTCAGATTTTAATCCAGCATCGGAATTAATGATATTAGAGTATTCTTGAGCTTCTGTGCTCGAAAATTCTCCGTCTATCAACTTTTGAATAATCTCAAAAGAATTATGTCCATTTAAATCTTTCATAAGGATCTGAGTTTAATAAAATTTTTTACAAAAAAGTTTAAAATAAGTATAAAATTTATTTTTGTCCAACTGATTCAAGCTCGGCAACAATATCTTTAATTCTAAGCTTGGCTCTATGAATTCTAACTTTAATATTTGATAAAGACTCACCAGTTATTTCAGCTATGTCTGCATATACCAAACCTTCGTATTCTCTCAAGATAAACGGCTCTTTATATTCATCGGGCAGTTGCTCAATAGCAATTCTGACCAAAGATATTAAATCATTTGTATTTTCATCACTATCAAAGGTACTTGTGTCTGTCATATAGTCTTCGAAAGCAATATGATAGATTTCTGTTCTTTTATAGTTTAGACAAAGATTACGAGCAATTCTAAGTAAAAAAGCCGGCACATTTGTCATTATTCTTTCTTGTCTCGAAGCATTATAAAATTTTACAAATGCTTCTTGAAATATATCCTGTGCAGCTTCTCTATTATTGAGAAATCTCTTGCAATACGCAAACAATCTTTGTGAATGCCTATCGTATAATACAGAGAAGGCTTTTTCAGAGTTAGAATCTTGATTTTTCAGAAGCGAATATAATTCTGCGTCATCGAATTCTTCAAATTTATTTGCCATTACAACACTATAACAATTAAAATGTACAAAAGTTACAAACAAAAGAATTATTTTAAGTATTTTTAATTTATACTATTTAATTAATGTAAATATAAAGTTAAAATTTTTGATTTTAGCACCGAGTATATAATTAATTAATAATTAAAATTTAGTTGGATTCATTAATACAAACAAGTTATTTTCTTAAAATTATTAGACGTGAAAAATTATTTTTAATATTACATAAAGTTAAAATAATTGGAATTTTATACAATTTAATAGAATTTTGAGAAATAAAATTGATTTGAGAAGTATTTACAAAAAAATACTTAATTTTGAGTAATAATTTGAAGCAATTATCAGAATATATATATTACTTTATCAATAACTAATGAAATTTATTTAAAATTAAATATGTTTTACTGTTTACTGACCGTTTGATTATTATTTGATTATTCTTTACTCTACTTTTTTTAATAAAAATTTACTTTTTTATGATAGAATACCAAAATTACTTGTCAATTAGCGATGATTATGTTGTAACAAAATTAAGACAATTTCTTAAAGAAGACTCACCCAGTGGTGATATCACAACATTACTAACCGTAGATGACAAAAAAAAGTCTTTGGCTATATTAGAAGCCGAAGAAGATTTGGTGTTTGTTGGTGAAAAAATCATTAAACATACTTTCTATAAAGGTTTTGAAATAGAAATAAATGTTAAAGATGGACAAAAAGTAAAAAATGGTGCAAAGTTAGCATCCGTCAAAGGTCCAGCTTCTAAAATTCTAACCAAAGAAAGAGTACTCCTAAACCTACTCCAAAGGCTTGCTGGGATTGCTACAATTACAAATCAATATGTTGAAATTGCAAAACCATATAATGTCAAAATATTAGATACTCGCAAAACTACTCCAGGTATGAGAATATTTGAAAAGTATGCTGTGGCAAATGGTGGCGGATTTAATCATAGAATTGACCTTAGTTCTGGTATATTAATTAAAGATAATCACATTATTGCCTCAAATGGGGTAACAAACGCTGTCAATAAAATAAGAAACTCTGACCTCTGGAAATCAAACCCTCTAAAAATTGAGTTAGAAGTTGATAATATTGAGCAAATTTATGAAGGGCTGGACATCAATGTAGATGGCTTCCTGCTGGATAATATGAACATCGAAACCACTGTAAAATCTGTCGAAATTATCCGGAACTACAATAAAAACTCTATAAAAGGTAGCGATATATTTATTGAGTCTTCTGGTGGTATAACTATTGATACGATTGGAGAATATGTCAGAACGGGAGTAAATGCTGTTTCTGTCGGTGCTTTGACTCATAGTGTCAAAAGCTCAAATATACATCTCGAATTTTTCGATATTTAGTTTTCGATAATATCTTTTCAATAACAACTTTTCAATATTTAATTTATAAGTATAAATAATATTTTTATGAAATTAGATGACTTTGAGAGCGAAGAATTAATTCAATTAATTGATAACTTCAATCATTATTCAATTCTTATAAAAAGTAATATACTATTTAATGAACTTAAAATTGAAGATATTCAATCGGAACTCATAAAAAGAGGCATTGAGAAAAAAGAGAATACTTATTTTGTTAAACTTGAGCAGATTACATTATTGGAGCAATCCAATGTTGCCCAAAAAGTAATCTCAAACGAACAAATATTAGGCACAAATCAAGAGAATAATCTTCCAAAAAATAAACAAAGTAAACAGCAAAAAACCAAAACTGAAAAATCTCCTATAAAACTTAATTTCGACCAAAAGCATTTTTCGCTTTATCAAATTGAAGGTAATTCGCTTATTGATTTAAAAATCAATAATGGCGACTTGATTCTAATCAGAAATACACCAACCAAAATTAGATCAAAACTCCGAAAACTTAAGCTACAGTTTATTTCAGATATAAACAATTCTAATTTTATAAAAGAATGGATTTCAATTCTTGAAGCATTTAATTCTAAATTAATTGTATTCAAGTTAAATGATAAAATATTTGTCAAAGAGCTCAATATTGTTGGCACTTCTGTTTATTTGATGTCCAAAAACAACAAATATTTCAATTATAATCTATCTCCTAAAACTAACTTTGAAATATTAGGCATAGTTACAAATGTAATTAGAAACTTAGATTAGAAACTTAGATTAGATTTCGATGAATTTGATAAAATAAAGAAGACCAAAACTATAATATTTATTTTACTAAATTTTACAATTCTGGTCTTGCTTTTAGGGTTTTAGGGTTTTAGGGTTTTAGAGAAAGAAATATTTTTAATAATTATTTACACTGACTTTATTACCGACTTGACAACTCCCCAGATGTCAAACTTGTCTTCTTTGTGAATAATAATTGGTTTGTATTTTTCGTTTTCAGATATCAATTGTAATGAATTATTAGCGTAGTTAATTCTTTTGACTAACAAATCATTATTTAGAGAAGCAACGACTATTTTGTTGTTCGATACTTTTTCTGTTCTATTGACAACAAGCAAATCCCCGGTTTCTATTCCAACTTTATTCATAGAGTCGCCTTTCACTCTAATCAAAAAATTAGCATCTGGATTAGAAAATAAATAGTTATTTAGGTCAATTTTATAGTTTTTTTCATTTGCTGTTTCTGCTACAGTCTCTGCTACAGTATCTGATACTTCATTTATTGTTATTGAAGTATTTGCCAAATTCTCAGTTGAATAATAATTATTTTCGTTGTAATTTGTATTATTTATACTATTCAATCTTTCGTTTCTATTTTCTATTTGACTTGCATTCAACTCTTCGTCAATCGAAAGTATATTGTAATTTTCATTTTCTTTATTAACCAAAGATTTTCTCAATATACTTTTTACATCAACCTTGAATGGATTAATTCTTGTTTGAGAATTATTATTATTTATGTAATTTGGTTCTAAATTGGAATCTAAATTTGATTTTAATTGATTTTGCATATTTTTATATTAGGACATAATTTTAATGTAACTCAATAATTTTTATTAATGTATTACTCTTAAACTTAAATCATATATCGTGCCATTATTTGATATCAATCAATTTTAAATATAAAAAAAGCCTTAATTATTTCTAACTAAGACTTCATTATTAATAAACTTTTTTATTTGAGTCTGTTATTTTCTTAAAAGTATTTTAATGTAAAAATATTTATTTGCCTGAAAGTATAACATTTTCAAATTTTCTCTTGCTTTCTTAAAGTAAAAAAGAATTTAGTGCCTTTGTTTTCTTCACTTTCAAACCAAATTTTGCCACCCATTTTCTCCACAAACTATTTACATAACAAAAGCCCAAGTCCATTACCAGCTTCTTTATTTATTCCAACGCTTGTTATTAATTTATCAAAATGAAATATTTGAGCTTTAATATTTTCTGGAATTCCAATACCATTATCTTCGATTGTTACTTTTAAAAATTCACCAGTAATATTTTTATCAGTAATCTTTTTACCAGTAATATTTTCATCGATATAATTCTCATCAACATCAATTACAATTTTACCTTTGGGATTTGTAAATTTAAGAGAATTAGAAAGTAGATTTCTGAGTATTATATCTAAATAACTTTTATCAACCTGAACATCTAAATCACCACTATAATTGTTAACTAATTCAATATCCTTATTGATAGCTTGCAATTTCAAAAAATCAATATTATTTATCAATAATTTATTTAAGTTGATATTTCTAATTGTAATCGGTAGAATACCTTGATTGATTTTTACTAAACTAAGTAGTATTTCCAACATTTCTTGTAAGTCTTTCGAAGAATCTCTAATCATTGTAATGAATTCTTTTTTCTCTTCATCAGATACTACATCATACTCTTGCAAAAGTAAATTTGTTGTGAGATGAAAATTATTAATAGGATTTCTTAAGTCGTGGGCGATAATTGAGTAAAATTTTTCTTTTGTAGAAATAGAATCACTTAATTGTTTATTTAAAGTTTTTAAGTTTTCTTCTTTAATTTTTAATAAATTATGTTCATTATAATAATTTTTATACAAATAATAAATTAAATAGTACAATGAAAAAGAACTATATAATGTAGCAGTAAATATATCCAAATATTTGGATTGTCTATTAGAAAAATGGGTTATATTGTGAGGGTAAAAATAGTCTATATAAAACAACAAGAATATCAATAATAGAAATAAAAGTAAACCCGATAATTTGAATTTAGATGGTAAAATAATCGTACCAATAACCAAAACCAAAATCAAGGTAACTATGTTACCACTTTCGACGCCACCATTAAAAATAGAGATAATAAATACTAATACTATACTAACAAAATAAGTTATTACAGAGTATAAACCATTATTTTTTCCAAAACGTGTTTTATAATATAAAAAGGAAATTAGACCTAATGCTAAAAGGGGCAATAGTTTCGCAATAATTCCAACTGCAATTATAGAATTAACAATAGTACCTAATGATGCTAAACCAACTCCTGCAAATGCAGCAATTATTAATATTCTTTGTTCTAATTCAATATCTTCATCTTTTGCTAACAAAAAATTGATAAAGTGTCTGATTTTTTTGATCATAAATTAATATTAAACTTCATCTTTTTTATGATTATCAAACGCTTTTAGAATACCCTTTGTAAATCCTTTTACCAAGACTGGATTGTTGGCAGCATACTGATATGTTACACTTAGAATATCGCTTATCATCATATCGCCAGCATATTCTGCTCTTTCTTCAGAATAGTTATTTTCAGTTGATTGATACAGATATAAATCAATTAATTTTGAAATTATAGCTTCTGCATCTTTAATGTTGACACTATCTCTAACACTTTTCATTTTTTGCCTTTTTGTTTTAATATATTAATTTAATTATAATAGTAATAACAATAAATATTATTGAATTTTTACATTCAATTTTATTTTATTGATTGATAACAAATAATCTATTTTTAATTATTTACTAAAATTATTTAGTATAATTCTGAGTAAAAATATATAGCAATGGCAATAGCAGCTACACAATCATTCATATCTTTGGGGTTAATTTTATCAGAAGTATCGGTCTCTGAGTGGTGATACCAAAAGTATGTACCCATATCATCTGTATCAAATCCACAACCAGTATATCCAATTTCCATCATTGGTCCAATATCAACTCCACCGCCGCCTTTTTTGACTTCAAATTCAGGATTAGTTAATTTCAACAGCTTTTCAATTGATTGCATAAGTTCCAAATCTTTATCTTTACCAGTAACCCCAATAGAAGCAGGTTTGAAGATACCAGAGTCAGATTCGAGTAATAATATATGTTCTTCATCTTTGTGTAAATTTGCGTACTCTTTGCCACCTTTTGAGCCATTTTCTTCATTAGTCCACCCAACAGCACGAATAGTATGTCTTGGAGTTAGTCCCAATCTTTTTAATAATTTTACAGCTTCCCAGGTCGCAACTACTCCACCGGCATCATCTTGGGCACCTGTACCAACGTCCCAAGAGTCGATATGACCTCCAACAGCTATTATTTTATTTGGGAACTCTCTACCTTTGATTTCTCCCATTACATTATGGGAAAGTGCATCTTCTTCAAATTTTGCAGTCATTTTAAGAGCTAATTCTACTTTTACACCTCTTTTGATATATCTTTCAATCAACTCAGCATCTTCTGAGGTAATTGCACCGTGTGGGATTTTGGCAACAGAATCAACATATCCCATAACTCCTGTATGTGGATTATTCATATCATTGGGGCTCACAGAACGTATCAAACTCGCTACTGCACCGCATTGAGATGCCCAAGTAGCACCATTAAATCTATATTGGACTGTTGCTCCATAGTTTGTAAATTTTACATTATATAATACTATTTTCCCTTTTGCCTTATCTTTATTTGCAAAAAGTTCATCTTTACTATTTACAACAAAAACTTCGGATTTAATTCCATTTTCAGGAGTTGCAACACTTCCGCCAAGACTTAAAATTTTTATATGTTTGTGTTTTGGTGAAGTCATCATCAAACTCTCTGTACCTCTTTTCCAGTTTGGTACATATACTTCTTCTTTTTTTACATTCAAAAACCCATCTTTTTTCATTTCATCATAAATCCAATCAATTGCATTTTCTAATGATTCGGAGCCGCTAAGTCTATGCCCAAAACTATCACAAAGTATTGACAACCTTTGATGACTCAAACTATCTTTGTTTGCCTCTGCTATGATTTTTTTTGCAATTTGCTCATATTTTGAATATACTTCATCTTTGTTAAGCTTTTGAGTCTGTGAAAAGAGAAAATTATTTGTAATAAATAGAGATACTATAAAAATTATAAAGACATTATTGATATATTTTAAGTTGTTTCGGTGAGTTTTTGACATAAGTTTTTATGAATATAATTGTTGAATATTAATATTTAATATAGATTTTTGTTATTACAAAATCTGTAACTTCTAATTTAACTAAATTATATAAATTTAAAAAATAGAAAAAAATAATTTATTTTACAATTTAAACAATTAATATCGTTGGATTATTTTAGTTATAATTAAAAATAATAAATAACACTTATCATTTAGTTTATTAATCAATAAAAAAATTAGAAAAGACCCTTGAATTTATTTTAAGTGTCTTTTTTTTGAAAAATCCAAAAGAATAAAAACCACTATTCCAACTGCAAAAACACTTAAAAATATATTAACACTTGAAATTATTAAATTAATAATATTTTATTTTAATTGTGTAAATTATTATTATAATTGTGTAACATATATGAAATTAAATTAACTAATTTAGTTATTAATTTTTATTCATTTTCAAAATATAAGGTTTTGTAAGTGAAAACACATCTTTTGAGGTAATTATGAATATTCTAAGAATATCAAAGACTATGTTTTATTTTCTGTTAATAATAAATGTAGTTAATATTTCTTATTCGCAAAAAAGTTTGCATTTGGGTTTAGGACTTGGCGCATCGCTTGGTATAAATGAATCTAAAAAAAGTGAAAGAAGCCCAGGGTTACTACTGGGCGGCAATATTCTGTACAAAAATGGTTTTGGCAATAATTTTACTCCTGAACTTAACTTTCAGTCTTTTTCGAATGGTACATCTAATGGAACTTATTCAGAATACAAAACAAATTATTTGGCACCAGAATTTAGATTGAGATATGAGTTGGGACTTGAAGAAACAAGATTAAGACCATACTTCTTTACCGGCGTTGGTGTTACAATCTTTGATGTAGTCGAAATTCCAAGAAATAGAGAACCGCAAGCAAAACTAAACGGATCAACTGTTCACTTTCCAGTCGGCGGTGGTGCCTCTTACCCAATTGACAAAAACATAATTATCGACTTAAATATAAGTTACAATATCACAGCCACAGATGATCTAAATCCGATATGGGATGATATAAATGATGCTAATCTAAATCTTAGATTAGGTGCTTATTTTAAAATTTATGA
>JBDNHS010000347.1:0-1419 GCA_041688685.1 Kapaibacterium sp. (SeqCode) | reverse complement strand
CAAAGTAAACAATCACGCAAATGATTGAGATGAGAGGACAAAGTATATTTCGACATTTTTTTATTGAATTTTACTTATTTTTATAATTATAGATAATTATTATAATTATTTAAAATTCAATCGAATTACTGCCCAATACACACCTTGTGTTCTCCCTTTACTTATAGTTTAAAGTTTTTAACTTACATATAATTTTATTATTATTCGCTATTATGTTGATTTATCAAATTAACATAAAATCATGTAATTAATTATATTATCATACTTTAGTGTGGTAAACTATCTTCAATATTATTTTTAAAGGTTTTTATATGAGAACACATTTCAAATCAAACTATTCTATTTTCTCTTTTCTAATTATCGTATTTTTTTCAATTAGTAATTATAGTTTTTCTTTGGAAGACTATAAAAAATTATCATTTGAACAAAAAATAGAAAATTTAGGATTTCAACCAACACATATAATTAAAACAAATAATTTTAATTATGAGATATTTTGTTTGGGCAAAGATCTAAACTTTGATGGCATTATAGATTTAGATAAAGGTGAAGAATTTTCATCTTGGTATAGACTTCAGGTTATTGAATCAAATAGTATTCCGCCATTTATAAGTTTTAATGTTATTAAAGTGAAATCTTTTGAAGATGATATTATTCAATTTGGGTTTAGACCTATATTTGATACAACAAACCAAAAAATATATTTGAATTTTTTGAATAAAGTAAAAGTTTTAAATGTAAGTGATGAACCTAATGTTGAAAATGAAAATTTGTTTTCTATCCAAAATTATGGGAAATCGAATGTTGTATTAAATTTATTTGATGGTAAAATCATAAGTACCAAATATGAAAATTTCAACTCTGATACAATAAGAATATTTGAAAATAATGCAAATTTGACATTTATAACTTCTTTTTTGTGTGGTAAAAATACTCTCCAAGCTAACTTTAAAAACAATTCAATAATTGTTATGGATCAAGGAACTTTTGGTAATTCAGACTCCAAACTTTATTCAATTAATTTACCAAATTACCCATCATTTGCTGACTTTGAAATATTTGTTGTTAATGTTGGAGCTGGTGCAAATGATTTTTATTCCGAAAAAATAGAAAATTATAATATTGATTATTTGGTTTTAAACTCAGATAATAAGATTGTTGTTGCAAAAACTGACGAAGACGATAATTCTAGCGTATTTGAATATAAAATTGGTGAACCAAAATCTTATAATGGACCAAGACAAGTAATTACAAATAAGGATTGGACTTACTTTTATGTAACTACTTATGATAAAAAAGTCTATGTTTTTGATAAATCTTTTATGATTAGTCAACAGCCAAACTTAATGCCAATTGATGTGATAGAATTAGACTATTTTTCTGAGTCATTAGCAAGTTATCAATATGCAAATTATACTT
>JBDNHS010000346.1:0-2487 GCA_041688685.1 Kapaibacterium sp. (SeqCode) | reverse complement strand
GGATAAAAATTTAACAGATGATGCTGATACTGGATCTAAATCTGGATCTGAATCCGAATCTGGGTCAGAATCCGAACATAATTTAACATATAACTCTAGTTTAAATGACCTCTATAGTGAAATGGATATAATTATTGAAAAATTTGGTATGGATAAATCAGAATTTTGTCCTATATCTAATCATTTTTTTACACAATTAAAAAATTTAGTTAAGGGTAAATCAAATTTTGTTATTCAACTAAATCGACTCGCACAATTAGGATATAATGCCGGACAACTAAGTGTATTTATTAAAAAAGGAACATTATGTGATGATAGACGTAAATTAATTACAGATTTAGTTGAAAAATATAATATGTTAAATCTTGATACATATGTTAGTCGCAAAGTACAATCAATTATTAATACTAAATATTTAGACGGAACTGAATTTGATTTGACAAAATCAGATACTGATGAAGATGAAGATGAAGATGAAGATGAAGATGAAGATGAACATAAAGAAACACATGAAGAAGCACAAGAAGGAGGACGAATATACATGTATTATGAAAAATATATGAAATATAAAACCAAATATTTAAATTTAAAAAAGCAATAGAAATTAGCAACTGGTACCATGAACTATAAATTCTAAGCCATTAGCTTAGAATTTATTATTAGTCCACGCTAGCGTTTATATTAATTCTAAGCAGTGGATTAGAATTAATATAAGACGGTATCCAAATATTCTTTATTATAAGTTAATTTATGTAGATTTGAATATTTAACGGTATTCCATATTTGATATAGGGATGTTATATGTTTATGTATTTCCTTTAGTGTGTTATCTGGATTAGTTGATATTATTAATTTATAAAATATTTCCAATTTTGGTAATATTCTCTTGATTAATTTATCATTGCATAATATTTTTTTATAAGTAGTAGCCATATTTTTATCCGCATATCTATCAATACTATTACAAGTTTCTTTTATTAATAATGGGATATTTGATAATGAAATATTTTCCGGTTTATATAACACATTATAATCATTTAACATTTTTATAATGAAAATAATTACATTTAATTCATCGCGTCCAATAAATCCATATAACTTACTAATTTTTGTTTTATTAATTTTTAATTTGTTAATAATATCTTGGCTGTAATTAATAAAATTATCCAATAATAAATAAGAATCTCTTAATGTTGGTACACTAGATTTTAATAATAATAATATTTGATTTTTTATAATTTTATTATAATTTGCAGGATATATTTTTTTAATTTCTGGTGTATTATCATAATATATTTTTCCAGAAATTAGATTGTATGTACAAATTCCATTATTTATATTAAGTTTATCTATTATTTTTAATGCTTGATTATTATTAACCAATAAACTATAAACATAATTTCCTCTTGTAGTTTTATTACATCTATTATCAAATACGTCTATCCAAGAATCAGCTTTAAATTCCCAATAATCAAACGTTTCTCTATATCCTATATTATAATATTGTGATTTTTTGTAAAAATTTATGTTAGGTATATAGATATTATCCGTTATATGCCACAATATATTTCTATTATTTGACCAATATTCAAATCCTATAAATTCATGCTCATTATTATATGTTGGTAATTGTGGTACTTCAATAATTGATTTATCATATGGTGGTTTTTTAACTGAAGATAATAACAAATATTTTCCTGATTCAAAACCATATTTATTATCAATATCTGGATTATATGAAGTTAATGGCAAAGGACCAACATAAAATTGTTTTCTATTTTTTGAAGTAGTAGCATCAATTATTGACGAATCATAATTTATATCAAATATATTTTTTTTATTAAATTTATCAAAATCAATTAGTAAATTAACATTAAAGTTTGTTTTTTGATATATTAAATATTTCAATGGGAATTCAGATTTCATATATTCACTTTGTTCTAATTCTTGTTCTTGTTCTTCTTCTTGTTCTTGTTCTTCTTCTTGTTCTTCTTCTTGTTCTTGTTCTTCTTCCTCTTCTTCTTGTGTAGATTCTATAATTTCTGGTTCAATATTATCATTATCAATTTTTGTAATTTCCATTAATTTTAATATTTCATTCATTAGGATTATTAATTTTCCATCTGTAATATGTATCATTACATCTTTGATTTGTCTAATAAAAAATATGTTAAAATCATTATAAATATCCGACATATCATTAATAATTATATTGTCAGATTGTGTATATATATTATTTCTTAAAAAATTAAAAGCATCTGATATTTTAGGAAGTTCATATATACCATTTTTTTCAAAATAAGTTCTAAATAATGTTAATAATGTTTGTTTATAAAATAATTGTGATTGAGCATATTTATATTTAAATTCATTATATAATAAGAATTCAATTAATTTCATCTTTTTACTTTTTAATAAATTACCAAAGTTATCATTAAAACAAAAATCAACTGTTTGTCCATTATTTATATTTCTCATTCTAAATAT
>JBDNHS010000345.1:0-6167 GCA_041688685.1 Kapaibacterium sp. (SeqCode) | reverse complement strand
TTCTTAAATGGGAAGTATTGATTTATAATATTGAATAATTTATAATATAAAATATTTAGATAATAAATTTTATATTAAACTTGATTCATATAAAACATATTAAAAAAATTAATTTTCATTTGAAGTATTTGAGGTATTCCAATAAAAATCACACACATTGCATATATATCGAATTGTATAACTAGAACCCAATCTGTGAAATACAGCCTTTTTTAATTTTGGTTCTTTATGAGTAGCACAATCTTTATTTATACATTTGTATTTTTTTGTAGTTGGTAAGATATTATCATATTTAAAATTAATGAATCTTGAACTAAAAGTGTCCTCATTGCTTTTTTCACTTGTTCTGCTGAAAATAAACATTTTTTCGGGAATTTTTTCATTATATCCACAATTCTTACAATAAAAATAAGAATCCTTAGTTGTTATAGCATCTGTTGATTTTGGTATTTTTTGATTTTTTGGTATTTTTTCATATAATCTATTTATTACGAGAGTTTTTTGATTTGAATCTAATTTATTAAAAAATGAAATTTTATTTAAATCATTCATATTAAAATTATCTAATTCAAATGATAAATCTTTACCATCGAGTATATTTATAATATCTTCTTCTGTTATTATTGTTGATTTCTTCTTTCTTGAAGAAATTACGTCAGAAGATACGTCATAATCAGATGACATATCTTCATTTTTAGCACCACCTACCACATTTAATACATTTTCTATAGCATTTGTATTAGGGATAGATACATTATTCGTTATATCCATGAAATTGTTACAAATTTTGCAAAACATCTTATTATTAGCTTATTATAATAAATACATATTTATATTTTTCTAAATTCATTTTTTTTATATAAGAAAATGTGTATAATTTGTTAAATTTGTTAAATTTAACTTATACTTAGTTTATTAGTTTATTAGCTTATTTGTTAAATAAAGCCGTTTATAATAAAAATTGATTTTTATATTATAAATCAGTTTATCGACAATTATCATAAATATTCCACTATATAATGAGTATTATTAAAGCTAAACCGGGTAAAGCGGTTAATAATAGTAATATTTCTACAAGAAATGATAAAAGTAGACAACCTCACTTCTCAAAATTATGGGATTATATTATGTCTAATGTTGAAAAAGACAAGAGTAGACAAACACATATGTGGTTTGGTGCTGATTTTAATAAAGTATTATTTAGAGTTGAAGATGATAAATATAATTATTTTGTTAATTTGGTTGGACAAACAACTGAGAATTATTTAAAAAATGAAACTAGTGAAGTATTACATTTACTAGAACTTCCATTAGAAATTGGTGTTTTATGTTTTGATTTAGATATTAAATTTTACAAGAAAATTTCTCACAGTAAATTTATTGAGCCTCTTGACATTGTTGAAAAAATTAATAAAATTATATCAAAATATTTTACATTAGGTGATACAAAATCAGAATTAATTTCCTATTATTTTGTTAAAAAAACTCCATTTTATAATGAGGGAAAAAAAAATTATTCTGATGGAATTCATATTACTTATCCCAATTTAGTTCTTGATTTTCAAAGTAAAAATTTTATTTTGGATTTGCTAATAGATGAAATTGTCAAAAAAGGAGATTTTGATTTATTAATAAATGAATTACTTTTAGAAAAATTACAAAAAAATAAAACTATCGTTCGTTTTAACGAAGATGAAAATATTTTTATGGATGAGAATCAAAATATTATTGATATTTCAAATGATAAAATAAAAATAATTAATGGAATATTTGACAGATGTGTATTTGGAAAAACTAAATGGTTTATGTACGGTTCAGGAAAAGAAATGTATAAAAATAAAGATGCTTATAAAATCAAATATATTTTTGACTATGAATGTAATGAACTTGACGAAATTCCAAGTGTTCCTGAATTAGTAAATATTTTAGCAATTAGAAATAAAAATAAGGAACAAATTATGCCAAATATAAATTACAGAAATTATATTAAATCTAAAAAAAATACAGGGAAAACAGATTGTAATGATAAACTTACAAATAATAGTATTATAAATCCAGTTCCTAAAAATAACTCTAATTCTAATTTTAAAGTTAATGGCCCTGGAAATATAGAGTTGGCAAAAAAAATAGTCAAGTTATTAAGCAAGGAACGTGCAGGACCATATGAATCTTGGAGAAATGTGGGACTAGCTTTATATGATATTTCGCCCACATTACTTCCAGAATTTATTGAATTTTCAAAAATGAATGAAAAATTTGATTTACCGAGTTGTAATAAATTTTGGAACAGTTTTAAAAAGGCTGATGCAAATAATAACAAACTTAGTATTGCAAGTCTAAAATTTTGGGCTAAAGAAGATAATACTGTTGAATATGATAAACTATATAGTGAATATTTAAATGGTTGTTCTTTAGAAGATATACAAAAAATTACGGAAATATTAAAAAATTTAAATTTTGAGCATGACCATGACGTTGCTTTATTGATTAAAAGTTTATATGGTAGATTATTTAAATGTTCATCTGTTAAAAATCAAAACTGGTATCACTATGATAATCATAGATGGAATTATTGTGATGCTGGATATAAATTAAGTAATCTTATATCGGAGCATTTTACAAAATATATATTTAATATGTACACTGAATTAACAAATGCCCATTTAAAAGATATGCAGGATGAAAATCTCAAAAAGAAAAAGGAAATTTACTATAAATTTATTACAAAATTACATAAAAACGTATATAAAAAATTACTGATGGGAGAATGTACAAATTCATTTTATGAAAAGAATTTCACATATAATTTGGATGAAAATATAAATTTAATTGGTTTCGAAAATGGAGTTTATGATCTTCCAAACAAAGAATTTCGCGATGGAGTTCCTGAAGACAAAATTACATTTTCCACAGGATATGATTATAATATGAATTATACTTTGAATCATCCGGATATTATTTATCTTGAAAATATAATTAAATTGATTCAACCAGATGAAGCAGTCAGAATATTTATGTTATCCCATATTGCTTCTTTTTTAAAGGGAGGAAATCAAGATCAAAAAATTGTATTCTGGATCGGTCCGGGTGGTGCTAACGGTAAAAGTACTATTCAAAATTTAATAAGTAATGCTTTTGGAAGGTATTATAAATATATAGAAAATACTATTGTTACTAAAGAACGTGGTAATAGCAATGAAGCTAGTCCGGATATTTTAGAGTTAAAAGGTGTAAGAATAACAATCTTATCAGAATTAGAACCTGGTGTAAAAATTCACGCAGGATTTCTTAAACGATTGACTGGTGGAGATCCATTAAAAGGTCGAGATTTATATTCATCTGATATTTTGGAATTTATTCCTCAATTTAAAATGATTCTGATTTCAAATATTCTCCCAGAATTTAACTCTGTTAATGATAATGCCGTATGGAGAAGAATCAGAGTTATTAATTTTGACCAAAAATTCGTAGATAAACCAACAAAAGTAAATGAACATAAAATTGATAATAACTTGCCAAAAAGATTGGAATCTTTAAAAGGAGCTTTTATGTGGCTACTAATTAATAAATATTATCCAATATATGAAGCTAAAGGACTTGATGAATTAACTCCTCCATGTGTTATGGAAGCAACAAATCGTGCTAAAGTTGATACTGAACCATATTTGAAATTTAGTGAAGAACTAATTACATTTGACGAAGAAAGTCTTATGGATATAGATGAGCTTAAAAGTTGTTATATTGTTTGGTATTTAGATGCATATACTAAAAAAGCGATGAAACCAGCGGGCATAATTGATTATTTTGTGGGTGAACGTTGTATTAAAAAAGGAAAATTAATTAAAGGCATTAAATTCAAGTGTATGACAGATGATGAATTAATAAATATCACATTTCCTACTTAATAAAAAATTAAACGAGTAATCTTTTTTATAATAATTTTATTTACACTAATAAATTTATTTTTTAAACTAATAATTTAATTTTCAAAAAATTCATTTAAAATATATAATTATTATAAATACTATAAGAGATTTTAATAATGAGTAGTAAAAATGATAAAATAACCATATTAGATGTGAATGAACTTGAATATAATGATACATATAATAGTGATGGTCTTGTATGCGATTCAGACGTAAATGACGATGATGATATTTTTATCATTAATAATAATGTACAAAACCCTTCTAAAATTAATAATAAAATTTCAACTAAATCAAATATTAATTTAATTGATTATATTGGCAAACATAAATGTGAATATGGAGACAAAACATATACTCATACTTGGTGGGATAATGCAAAAAATATAATATTTAAAATTGAATCAGATGATTATGAAGAATATTTAGATGTATATAATAATGAATCAAAGACCAAATATGGTAAGCTTCATGTTATGGAAAAACCACTTGATGTAGGTCCATTATGTTTAGATTACGATGTAAAATTGAGTGACGGAATAAGATGTTTTGAAAAAATAAATATAATTCATGTTATCCAATCAATTAATAAAATTATAAAAAAATATTATAATTTAAGTGATGACCAAGATGAATTGGTATGTTATATTTTAATTAAAAATAAACCATATTATGATGAAAAAAAACAATTATATTCTGATGGATTTCATGTTCAATATCCTAATTTAATTTTAGATGTAAAAGACAGATTTTTAATATATGAAGAATCAAAAAATGAAATTGTCGAAAAGGGGTATTTTGATGAATTATTCAAGGTATTATTAAAACACAATTTAGAAACGGAAACAAATAAAAAATATGAAATAACGGATGATAATGATTTTATCGATGAAGATGGAAATATTATTTCTAATGGAACGACAAAAAGAATATTAGATGAAATTATTTCTGAATTATTTGATAGTTCAGTTATTAAAAGAAATTCTTGGTTTTCATACGGTTCTGGAAAAAAACGTTCAAATGATGTTTATTTTTATAAAGTTATGCATATATTTGACCCAGAAGTTAATGAATACGATGAAATGCCAACTAAAGATGAATTAACAAGAATTTTAGCTATAAGGAGAGAAAATATATCCCCTATTAAATCTAAATGCGATTTAGGGAAAAAATACACGTTTATAACATCTAAATATATGAAAACTATATCTAAAAAGCCCGATGTTAAAAGTTTATTTAAAAAAAATAGTGATGTAGATGAAGAAAATAATGTTCAAGAAAATAATGTTCAAGAAAATAATGGGAATAAAGCAAATAATGCAAATAATGCAAATAATGCAGATTCTAATGATCCTTTGTCTATGGCGCGTAAATTAATTAAACTATTAAATAAAAAGAGAGCGGGACCATACAATGAATGGATAACGGTTGGATGGGCATTATATAATATTTCTCCAAACCTATTGCCAGAATTTATACAATTTTCAAAACAAGAAGGAAAAAAATATGAGACCGGTTGTTGTGAAAAAATTTGGGATGAAGCTTCACGAAGAATGACGGATGGTGGATATACTATTGCATCATTATATATGTGGGCTAAAGAAGATAATCCAGAAGAATATATTAAATTAATAAGGGCAAATGTTAATAAATTATTAGAAGAAGCTAACACCAAGACAGATTATGATGTTGCGAAAGTGATAAAAGAAATGTATAAATATGAATTTAAATGTACTGCAATAACAGGAAACATTTGGTGGCAATTTGAAAATCACAGATGGAAAAAAATAGATAATGCTTATACCTTAGGAATTAAATTATCAGAAGAAGTTGCCAGAGAATTTGCGGAATTATCTTCATCTTATATGAAAGAATCTATTTTATCTTCTGGTCATAAGGCAGATATACTTGTTAAAAAAGCTTCTGATATTAACAAATTAATTTTAGATTTAAAAAGAACTCCTTATAAAGACAAACTTATTCGTGAATGTACAGCACTTTTTTATGATTCTAAATTTGAAGAAAAACTTGATGATAATTCTTATTTAGTTGGTTTTGATAATGGAGTCTATGATTTAAGAACAGGATTATTTAGAAATGGATGTCCTGATGACTATCTTTCATTTACAACATCATATGATCATGAGTCAAACTATAATTCAAATAGTCCGGATATTGTTGCTATTGAAAAATTTTTAAGTTCTATTCACCCTGATGACGATTTAAGAAAATATGTATTAT
>JBDNHS010000344.1:0-4285 GCA_041688685.1 Kapaibacterium sp. (SeqCode) | reverse complement strand
ATAATTTTAGGAAGTGGTAATTGTTCTGAATGGATTATTTTTTATCGAGGAAATGTTAACAATATATATCAAAATCTAAACAATCAATGATTATATAATAATGATTACTATTGCATATGTTAATTTTTGGAGTCAATCTATGAACATGACTCAGGATTTTTGGTTATTTGAATTTATAAAAAATAATATAGATTTTGATAGTAAACTTATTAATTATAACCAACATCCAGATATTTTAATTGCATCATGTTTTGGAAATATTAATATTATTAAATCTATTAATGCAAAAGTAAAAATTTTTTTTTATGGGGAAAATTTAAATAGATATGTTCCTTATAATAATATTGAACTACTTAAAAATACTTTTGATTTAATTGTTGGATTTAAATATACAAATATTAATGAAAAAATAATTAGATTACCATTATGGTTAACATATTATCCTTTTTATAATTATAATGATGATAATAATATTTTAAAATATATTCAGGAATCGTATAATAAAAACATAATTAATACACAAAAACAAAATAATACTTCATTAATAGCAAGACATGATAATATAGGAATAAGAACAAAAATATATGATGAACTATCTAAATATACAAATATATTATGTCCAAGTAATTTTAAACACAATATATCTAATATTGGTCCACATTCACATGATAAAATTGATTTTATTTCAAAAACTACATATAATATTTGTCCTGAAAATTCAGAATTTGAAGGATATCATACTGAAAAAATATTTCATGCATTAGAAGCAGGTTGTATTCCAATTTATTGGGCAGTTGATAAACCAGAAAAAGAAATTATTAATGAAAATTGTTATTGTTGGGTTAATCCAAATAATCAAAAAGAATTTAGTGCACAAATTAAAGATGTTGTTGAAAATAAAAATAAATATATACAACAAAATATATTTACATCTCAAGCAAAATATGTAATTAATGATTTTTATCAAACTTTAAAATCACAAATTAAACTAAAATTAAATTTAATAATAAAACAAAAAAATTATGGAATTAGCTATACATCTAGACATTTCATAAATAGATTTACTCCAATAACTCAACAAGGAAATAACTGTGGATTTTTTAATGAATTTAAATGTTGGAGAGAAGAAGATGTTGATAATAAATTTAAAATAGATTATTCTCAAGTATGGAATGATTCTACTGGAGGAGGTGGATGGTGGATATGGAAAGCGTATATTATTTATAAACAACTTGAAAAAATGAATGATAATGATATTCTAGTTTATATTGATGGTGGATGTTCTATTAATGTAACTTCTGATTCAACTGCTAGATTTGGAGAATATATTGATATGGTAAATAATCATTGGACAGGACTATTAAGATTTCAACTAGATCATTATGAATGGAAATATACTAATAAATATATGATTAATTATTTTAGTAATAAATTTAATATAAATATGGATAAATTTATTGAAAGTTATCAACTATTAGCTACTATCATCGTTATGAGAAAAACTAATTTTGCAATGGATTTCTTTAAAAAAATATTAGAAATATTAAAAGATGATCCCTTTTTATTTACAGAAAAATATAATTTAAATAAAGAAAATCATAGACATGATCAATCGATCATGAGTTTACTATATAAAGTTATGAATGGTTCTCTAATTATAGAGGATGAAACATATTTTAAAAATGGACAGTTCAATACTGATGTTGCTAAAAAATATCCATTTTGGGCAACACGACAACGATAAAAAATCAATTAAAAACAATATTATAATTACTCTATATATATATGCACAATATAATTTTAATACCTTATAGAAAAAGAGAAACACATTTAAAATATTTTATTGAAAATACTGTTCCACTTTTAAAAAAACATTTAGAAAATCTTAAAATTGTAATTATAGAACAATTAAATGATAAATTATTAACAGAGGTATGTTATTAAATATTGGATTTGATTTATTTAAAGAGTCAGATGCTAATTTTATTACTCATGATGTAGATATCAATCCAAATGAAGAAACTATCTTAAATTTATATAAGCGTAATATAAATGATAATCAAATAATATCTATTTATTCTGACTCAAGAACATTGGGTGGCATTATAGCTTTTAAAAAAGAAGAATTTTGTAAAATTAATGGATTTCCAAATAATTTTTGGGGATAGGGCATAGAAGATCGTGCACTATTTAATAGAACATTATTTTTTGGAATAAATATAATTAGAAATATTAATTATGATGATTCAAATTAAATATTTTAAATGATATAGATGATAGAATAATGACATCTAATTTTAATAATAACACACATTTTGAATATTTTTAATTTAATTCTCTAAATAATAAATTAAAAAAAAATCATATTTTATCATCTGGTTTAAATAATTTAAATTATGCTGTTATTGATAAAATTATTATAAGCGATTGTATACAAATTATAAAAATTGATTTTTAATTTAAAAATATATTAATTATTGTTATTAAATTAAAGTATGTGTAATTTAATTGATACAAATATCACAAATACGGATCAAGTTAAAAATGAAAATAATGTTGGTAAATTAAGAGGACCTGATGCAGAAAATTCAATTATATTAAATAATATTTTATTTTTACATAATTTATTAAGTATAACAGGGGGAACATATTATACAACCATTTATTACTAATGATAATAATATAGTTATAATTTTTAATGGTGAAATTTATAATTATAATCAACTTTATTCACAATTTTCAGAATTAGAATGTATTTATGAATTATATAAAGCAGGTATTGAAAATTTAAAAAAATTAGATGGTGAATTTGCTATAGTTATTTGTGATTTTAAAATTAATAAAATTTTTATGATTCACGACACTTTTGCAATTAAACCATTATTTTTAGGAATACAAGATAAAATTTTTTGTATAAGTTCATATCCATCTGTATCAACTAATTTAAAAATAAAAAATATTATAAAAATTCCACCTAATTGTTGTATAGAATTAGATTTATTAACATTAAATATGACAATTTTATTTGAATTATACAAATGGAATTTAAAACAGTACAAGGCTAATTTTGATGATTATAATTTAGCTCTAGAAAAAGCTATTATTAAAAGAATATCCACTAATAAAGATATATTGGTAAATATGTCATCCGGATATGACACTGGTACAATATGTTGTGTATTAAATAAATTAGGAATTAAATATAACACATCAACTATTTTGGGAATAGAAAATTATGATATAATTTATAAAAGAAATTCTGTTAATAAACCATTCATTTCTAAGTTTGACACTATTTTAAGTCTAAAACAAAATGAGGCAAGCTATTATAAAAATATACTAGTAAATAAATCTGAAAATTTTATTTATAATACATTTGACAGATTCACACAACAATACAATTTTTCATTAGATGTTCATAATGATTTGGCTTCACTTGGGTTAATGAAAATTTATACAAATATTCCCAAAAATATAAAAATAGTATTATCTGGTTCAGGTGCAGATGAAATTATGTCAGATTATACTATTAATGGTTATAGTTCTAGTAAAAACACTTGTTTTATGGGGAAATTTCCATCTAACCTTGCTACTATTTTTTCCAAAAATATTTTAGATAAAGATTGTGTATGGAAAAATTTTTATCATGGTACACAAGAAGTTTATTTAGCTAAAGAAGAATCAACAACTGGTTCATTTGGTTTAGAAGGAAGATATCCCTTTTTAGATACACAAGTAGTACAAGAATTTTTATGGCTTGATTGTGAATTAAAAAATTCTAAATATAAAGCACCTTTAAGTAATTATTTAACAATTAATAATTACCCATTTATTGAAGAAAAAAAAGGATTTAATCCATTTAATCCATTTAATTAGTTAACCAATTAAATAAATAATAACAATATAATAATATGTTTTCATATGTCAATACATTATTAATAAACTGAAGATTATTTTCAACTATTAAATTATATTTTATATCGTCATCTTCTAAAGGTTATAAAACTCAAGAAAAAATAAAATATAAAAAAGAAATAATAAATATGATAACACCTAATAAAAAAAATTAAATAAATAATAAAAATTCAAAAAATGATAATATAAAGTTAAAAAAAAGATACAAAATAGAAAATTTATTTAGTTAAATAAAATATAATAATGAACGTATAATGTTAAGAAAAGATCATAAAATAGATACATTTTTAAGTTGGTTTTATATAGGTGCATTAGAACATAATATAAAAATTAATAAAAACAGAAAATAAGATTATATTAATTTTATTTT
>JBDNHS010000343.1:0-12769 GCA_041688685.1 Kapaibacterium sp. (SeqCode) | reverse complement strand
GATAGAGAAAACAAATCATACATTTTTAAATAATTATAAATAGTGGAGTTCTTATGAAAAAGTTCCAAAAAATCACTTTCGCAATTAAATATTTGTTTTTAGTTGCATTAATCAGCTCAACAACTTTGTTTGTTAGTTGCTCTGATAATTCTACAGATCCTGCAGTTAATAGTGATGTTAATCAATCTCAAATGTTATTAGGTGATGATAGAAATCCTAGGGACAAAGAAAAAATTGATGAAAGAAATAAAGAATCTGAAAAAGATGCCAGAGGTTTACCGATTGATTGCTTCAAACTTACCAAAGAGCAAATGGCTAAATATAAAGCATTAATGAGTGAAAAAGAAAGAAGCACTAATGTAGCTAAAGAAGAGTTCAATAAAGCCGCTATGGAAATAAGAATGGCTGAAAAAGAGAGTATGAGTAAATTATTAAATGAAGAAAGAGAATTACGTAACAAACTAAAAGAATCATCTAAAACTGATGCAAATGCCGAAGGCAGAAATCGATTTAGAGAATTACAAAAAACTGCAAAAGATAAAATCGAATTAATTAGAAAGTCAGAAAGAGAAGAAAGTAAAGCAATTATGACTAAAGTCAGAGCTGAAGAAATCACTAAAGATGAAGCAAGAGCTTTATTACAAGAGTTAAAAACAAGAACAAAAACTCAAATTGATGCAATTATGTTAGAATTGAGAGAAGCAAAAGCACGATTAGAAAATACAGTTTCTGATAATCCAGAAATAAATAGAATTAAAGCAAGATTACAAGAAATTAAAACTGCTCTTGATACTATCAGACAATCTACAAAATCTCAATTAGAGCGATTAGAAATAGCTTTAAAAGAAAAGTTAAATCAAATTGAAAATAATTTCTCAAGAGGATTTAGAGATATGTTAGATGAAAGACAAAAAGCAATGTATGACCAATGGGTTATAACTGGTAAAAGACCTTGTTAATTTATATATTCAATCAAATATAAAATTTATATTGAAATGGTTACTTGAAAAAGTAACCATTTTTTTTGAATAATTTTAATATTTTTTCTCAAAAACCGATAAGTTGTCTCTATTACCAAATAATATAATTAAGTCATTATCCGATAAAATATAATCAGGAGAGGGGTTAGTAACCATATTATCTTCAGTTTTAATTGCTAGAATGTTTAATTTATATTTATTTCTCAAATCTAAATCAATAATAGATTTTTTGTATAATTTACTTTCAGCGTTTATTTTTAAAGTTAGTATATCATAATTTGGAATATGTAATTTTAGGTCTGAGTAAGTTGTATGTTTAGAAATTGACCTAAACATTTTGTAACCTTCACTTCTAACATTCAAAACAAAGTCTTCAATATCACTTTTTGGAATTAGATATTTGTTTAATACTCTAGTAAAAATCTCAACTGCGGTTTCAAATTCTTCTGGTATTACTTCATTTGCCCCTAACCTATATATTTCAGCCATTTCATTGACAAATCGCGTTCTTACTATAATATACACTTCACTCGATAGTTTCCTTACTTTATGTACAATTGACCTTGTAGAAGTAGGGTCAGATATTGCAATAACACAAATTTTGGCAGCCGTTATATACGTTCTCTCTAATACCTCATCAGTTGAAGCATCGCCGAATATTATCGGTTCACCTAATTTTTTTTCCTTTTTAACAGTCATTGGATTAATCTCAACAATGATATATGGTATATTAGTATGTTTTGCTGCTAATGACAAATTTTTTCCATTAATTCCATAACCAATTATTACCAAATGGTTTGATAATTCATTAGTTTCGACACTGTCGTTTTCATTTTCATAATCCATTAGTTTTGAGTCTAAATTTTTAATTAGATTTTTTTTCGAAATTATATTTATTAACTTAGGGCTTAATGAAAATAATAGCGGAGTTAGTCCCATTGTCAATACAGTCGATGATAATAAATATTGGTAAGTTGTATTATCTAATAAATTATAACTTAAGCCTACAATTGCCAAAACAAATGAGAACTCTCCGACTTGTGCAATTGAAAAAGCAACGCCCAAAGCAATTTTTATAGGATATTTAGTTAATATTGTGGCAATAAATCCAGAGAAAAACTTAATTATTATTATACAAAAAACTATTATAGAGATATTCAATATATTAGTAATCAAAAAGTTAAAATCTAATAACATACCAACTGAAATAAAAAATATACTTGAAAAAACATCTTTGAATGGTACGATATTACCTAATGCTTGATGATTATAATCAGTATCAGAAATACTTAGACCTGCCAAAAAAGCTCCCAAAGCTAAAGACAAACCTATTTCGCCAGCCAGATAAACTAACGTAAAACAAATAAAGATAGTAGTTAATAAAAATATTTCTTTCAATCTTGTTTTGGCAATTCTGAACATTAACCAAGGCATTATATATTTTGATGAAACAAATACAAAGGCAATAATAACGATAACTTTAAAAATAAGCTTGAAAATTTCAACGTAAAGTGAATCTACTTGCCCTGCTAAAATTGGAGTTAATAGCATCATAGGTACAATGACAATATCTTGAAAAATTAAAATGGCAAGTATGATTTGTCCTTGCAATGTATTAATTAAGCCTTTTGATTGTATAACATTTAGAACTATTGCTGTCGAACTAAGTGAGATGATAAAACCAATGAAAATTGATTGAGTAATACTAAATCCAATTAAATTAACTAAAAATGATACACAAAGAATGGTTAAACTACCTTGTAGTGAGCCACCTAATAAAATCGCTTTTTTATTTTCTAGTAATTTATTTAGTGATACCTCCAAACCAATTGAAAATAAAATTAATATTACTCCTACTTCTGCTAATATTTGCACCTGGTCAATGTTACTTGCCATCTTCAGACCATAAGGTCCTGTAATTACACCAGTTATTAAAAATCCAATAATTGCAGGTAATTTTAATTTTGAAAAAATGTAAACCACCAAAATAGCTATACCAAAAATTAAAACTACCTCATTAATTAATGGAATTTTTACACTTAACAACAAAGTGTTAAATTGGTAACTGAGTAAATTAGTTGAAAAAAAATTTTGCATTTAAGTTTATTTTGATTAAAAATATATTTTTATAAAAAAAAATATTAAATTGTAAAAAAGTATATTTTAAAATTAAATAATTATACTAAAAATAATATAACAAAATTAATAATTTATTAAATATTATGTTAAGTTTAACTGAAGAATTAATGCTTTTAGCACTAAATGACGAAAAAGGTACTGTTGTTTTCGCATCTTCTCAGAATTTACCTTACGGTTTAGCTTCTACTTTATTATTAGATTTAATCAATTCCGGTTGTTTAGAAATTAAAAATGATAAAATGAAAATTATTGATAAAGGTAATTCTAAACTAAAATTTTTAGAAAGTGCATTACTTCTTCTAAAATTAAAGATAGCCAAAAACGAAATAAAAAAAGATTTTAGTTTTAAAGAAGGCATAATTATACTTAGTCAGAATTATTTAAATTTTCAAGATATGATTATAGAAAATTTAATTCTTCAAGGAATATTAAAAAGGGAAGCCAAAAAGTTTTTATTTCTAATTAAATTTTCACAATACCCAACTTTAGACCCAGCATCAGAATTATTGACAAGAGATAATATTCATAAAAGTGTTTTGATGAATATCAAACCAGAAGATAAATTAAAAACATTGATTTGTATAATGTATGTTTGTAATTTATTGGATGAAGTGTTCCCCAAAAAATTAAGAAAAATTGCAAAAGAGAAAATTGAAGAATATTTAAATGAAGAAAAATATTCCAAAATATTAAAAAAGGTAATCTCTGAATTAAGTATTTTTATTGTAAGTCCAATTTCTTAAAGTCCAATTTCTTTATTTTAAATTTTTTAATTTTAAATTTTTATAATTAGATTGAAGTTTATCAATACATTTGGTATGGCAAAAAATACAATCCATTGTAAGAAAAGCACAGCACAAGTATAATTAATGATATTAAACCTATAAACAATCTCATTTTGCCAATACTCTCTTCATCTTCAATTACAGGATGTGGTATTTTTATAAAGAATTTAGTTATTATCGCCCAAAGAAACCAACCATTCCAACCGTTAACAATATACGGAAAATTTCTAATAATAGAATTTATAAAATTGAGCAATGAATTGTAAAAATTTAAACTTATTATATTTATTAATTCAATATTATAATTTATTAATACATTTTCAAATAATTTGAAGGTAGAACCAATGCCTAATATCAATATAAACCACCAAAAGACTTTACCTATTTTATGTTGTAAATTTCCAAACATTGCATAAGTAATATGACCACCATCTAATTGCCCCAAAGGTAACATATTCAGAGATGTAACAAACATTCCAAACCACGCAACATTCAAAAAAGGATAATGATATATTTCATTATATGGTGGGTAAAAAGTATCTTTGTTGATGAATAATTTTGTTATATAAAATAATAAATTATCGCCAAAGTATAATCCATTTACTTCTAATCCCTCTTGAACGTAATTAGGATGAATATTATACAAGTAATCTATACCTGGTAAGGTCATTGAACCATAAATCAAATAAGCCAAACAAACTATAAACCCTGCTATAGGTCCTGCAACTCCAATATCAAATAATGCCTTTTTATTTGGTATTTGTTGTTTAATTCTAATTACTGCTCCCATAGTCCCAAAAGAAATAGGAAATAATGGTGTAGGTGGGAAAGGTATATAATAGGGAAGTGTAGTATCTATTTTGTGATATTTGGCTGCAAAATAATGACCAAATTCGTGAGCACTCAAGAATATCATCAATAATAAAGCATATTCCAAACCTAAATTAATATTTAATAAATCAAAAGGGTCTTTATTGCCAATAAAGGCTACTCCAGAAATCATACAAGAAACAAAAGTAAATAAAAACAATAATACATTGAGCCAAATATGTTGATTGCGTATGAATAGTCTATAGAAAAATTTATCTTTATTATTTTGCAAAATTTGAATTGAATATTTGGAACAAAAACTAATTAAAAATTAATATGTGTTAGTGTATAATCTAAAACGTGAACTAACACATATTAAAAATAGAAAAAATATTAAATGAAAAGTCTTAATTAGAAAAATATTAAAAATTAATGTTTTTCATTTTTCATTTGAGGAAAAAATAAAATATCTCTAATAGAAGTTTGTTGAGTTAATAACATTACTATTCTGTCAATTCCAATGCCCATACCAGCGGTTGGTGGCATCCCAACTTCTAAAGAGTACAAGAAATCTTCGTCAAGCACCATTGCTTCGTCATCACCGGCTGCCTTTTGGCTTGCCTGCTCTTCTAACCTTTGTCTTTGATCACGGGGGTCATTCAGCTCAGAAAAGGCATTTGCAACTTCTTGTCCATTAATATAGAGCTCAAACCTTTCGACTAAACCTTCTTCTGTTCTATGTTTTTTGGCTAATGGCGAAATCTCAATTGGATAATCAATTACGAAAGTTGGTTGAATTAAATTTGGTTCTACTTTTTCACTAAAGATTTCATCAAGAATTTTAGTTTTACTATAATTTTTTTCGATATGCACATTAAGTTTATTAGCAATCTCAACAATTTCTTCGAAACTTTTATTTCTTAAGTCATAACCAGTATATTCTTTATACAAATCAAACATTTTTAATCTTTGATAAGGTTTATCAAAGTCAATTTCGTTATTTGTCAAACTTACTTTTCTTGTTCCCAAGACTTTATCACAAAGAGTTTGCATCAACTCTTCAGTCATATCCATCATCCAATTATAATCTTTATATGCAACATAAATTTCCAACATAGTAAATTCAGGATTATGAGTTCTGTCCATTCCTTCATTTCTGAAATTTTTACCAATTTCATAAACTCCTTCGAACCCACCAACAATTAATCTTTTCAGATACAATTCTAATGCAATTCTAAGATATAAAGTAGCATCCAAAGAATTATGATGAGTGGTAAATGGTCTTGCAGTCGCACCACCATACAATGGTTGTAAAATAGGAGTTTCAACTTCCATCCAACCTTTGGAATTAAAATATTCTCTCATTGTACTTATAATTTGAGAGCGTTTAATAAATACATCTTTTATATGTGGATTTACTATTAAATCTACATATCTTTTTCTATATCTTAATTCTTTATCTGCGAATGCATCGTGAATAATTTTATTTCCATTTCCATCAATCTCTTCTTTGGCAACTGGCAGTGGTTTAAGAGATTTGCAAAGTAGCTCTACAAAGTTAACTCGAACAGAGGTTTCACCTGTGTGAGTTTTGAAAATTGGACCTTTGATTCCAATTATATCACCAATATCAAATAATTTTAATCTGTCGTAATCTTCTGGCAAATCATCTTTTTTGAAATACGCTTGAATTCTTCCATGTTGATCTTGAATACTAAAAAAACTAGCTTTACCCATTCTTCTAATAATCATAATACGACCAGCGATAGATACTTCACCTATTTTGTCTGGATTCTCTTCTTCAAAATTTTCTTTAATGAATTTAGTATTATGTGTATTATCAAATGAATATGGATAAGGATTTATCTCTTTTTCTAATAATTCAAGTTCCTCTATCCTTCTTAACTCTAAATCATTGTGGGCATTGTTTTGTGACATATTATTTTTGACTTTAAGATTATTTATATTTATATTATTACGTGTTTATTTGTTTTTGTAATTTTTCAAGATATAAAATTAAGCAATTTTTCATTAACTTTAAAGTGTAAAATTGATAACTTTATTTTATTTTTTTAATTAAATTAATAACTTGAATTTAAAAAACATATAAAAAATATTAGTCAATAATAAAAAATATTATTTTATTTAAAAATAAATGATTAATTTAGTCTTGTATCATAAGTATAATTTACTAAATTTAAAAATTTATAAAGGAAATAACTAAATAAATGCCTATATATTTCTCACAATTCCAAGGTGGACAGAGGTCTAACTACACAAAAAAAGAAAACAATAGAAAACATAAAATCAATGCCGAGATAAAAGGCTCTGAATTTAGGGTTGTTGATCAAGATGGTAATATGCTCGGGATAATGAGCCGTCATGAAGCATTAAGAATTGCTGAAGAACAAGAAATGGATTTGGTTGAAATTGCTTCTCAGGCAAAACCTCCTGTAGTTAAAGTTATTGATTATGGTAAATTCACTTATGAAATTCAGAAAAAGGAAAAGATTCAGAAAAAGAATCAGCACCAACAACAAATGAAAGAAATCCGTTTTAAATGGAGAACCGATACTCATGATTTTAATTTCAAAACTAAACACGCTAAAGAATTTTTGTCTGATGGAAATAAAGTCAAAGGTTTGGTTATGTTTAGAGGTAGAGAAATTACACACAAAGAAATCGGAATTCAATTATTAGAAAAATTTGTTGAAGAATTAGTTGAATATTCAAAAATTGACTCTCCAATTAGATTTGAAGGCAGAAACTTAACTGTTATTCTTGCTCCAGATAAAATCAAAAAGGCTGAAAAGGTAGAATCAAATGAAAAAACTACTGAAAAACCTACGACAAAACTTACGACAAAACTTACGACAAAACCAAAAAGAGTAAATATTGATGAAAAACCAACAAATACTCCTTTTAGTAATATTAAGTTACCAGATGATGTTGATATTGATTTAGATGCAATAGATGATGACAAATAATAAGTGAATAATATATAAATAGAATTTGAATATTATTAATTTTCATTAAACTAAAAACAAATTACAAAAAAAGCGATTATTGAACATAATCGTTTTTTTTTATTTCTATCTACTATTAAAAATTAGCATTTTAATTATTTACGAGTAGCCCTAATATGATTAGAAGAAACATTGAAACTTAAATCAAAAAAGTTAGTCCCATTTTTTGATTTATTTGGTTCAATTATATTTTCTACAGTTACTTCATTAACGTTCACTTTTTTAAATTCACAAATTTTTTGAAAAGCTAAAAATCCTATCATTGCAGCATTATCTATACAGTAATTCGAATCTGGAATTGTAACTTTTATATTATGTTTATTTGCTTTTTCTATTATATTAGCTCTCAATAAAGAATTTGCTGAAACTCCTCCAGAAATCGTAATTGTTTGTACATTAAAGTCTAAACTAGCTTTTATTGTTTTACTAACCAAAACATCAACTATTGCCTCTTGAGCAGATGCGCAAATGTCATTTAAGTCGCTTTTGATTTTATTTTGCTCCATATTATACTCTTTCTGTAAAAAATATCTAACTGAGGTTTTGAGACCACTAAAACTGAAGTTGTAATCTTTTGAATGTATCATTGAACGTGGAAAATTAAATTTTTTAGAGTCTCCAAATTTTGCTAATTCGTCTAATTTTGCACCTCCTGGATAGGGAAGTCCTAACATCTTTGCAATTTTGTCAAAAGCTTCTCCTGCAGCATCATCAATAGTTGAACCCAATATTTCATACTGATTATATGAATGTACTAAAAAAATTGAAGTATGTCCACCACTTACAACAAGTGAAATTAATGGAAAATTGATAGTATTATCTTGTAAATTACCAGAATATAAATGTCCTTCAATATGATTTATTGGTATAATCGGTAAATTATACTTAATCGACAATCCTTTTGCGAAATTACTACCTACCAACAATGAACCAACAAGGCCGGGGGAAGTTGTAACTGCTAAATAATCAATTTCATTTATTGAAGTATTTGCTTCTTTTAATGACATTTGTGTCAATTTAAATATATTTTGTAAGTGTGTTCTTGCAGCAATCTCTGGAATTACCCCACCGTATTTTGAGTGAATTAATTGAGTAGATACAATGCTTGAAAGAATATTTTCATTTTCTACAACAGAAACGGCTGTTTCATCACAAGAAGATTCAAAAGCTAATATTTTCATAATTATTAAGAATTTAAATTTAATTTATGATAAGTTGAAAAAAGTTATTTTTAAAGAGTAACTTACAAAAATTAGTATAAAAACTTTTGTAAATATAAAAATTTAACATAAAAAAAATCCCTTTAATAATAAAGGGATTTGGAATAACAAAAATTAAAATAATATATTAATATTCTCTTCTTCCGCCACCACTACGACCTCTGTCGCCACCACTTCCACCACTACGACCTCTGTCGCCACCGCCACCACCATATCCGCCACGTCCTCTGTCACCGCCGCCGCCACCGTATCCGCCGCCACCAGTTCTTGGTCTTGGTGAATCAGAAACGCCTTTAGCTTCATTTACTCTTAAATTACGACCTGAAAATTCATAATCGTTAAGAGCAGCAATAGCTTCATTAGCTTCATCGTCTCCCATTTCTATAAAACCGAAACCTTTTGAGCGACCTGTGTCTCTATCAGTGATTAATTTAGCACTAATTACGCTTCCGTATTGCGTGAACAAAGAACTAATCTCTTCAATAGAAGTATTGAAATTTAGGTTACCTACATAGATATTCATCTATAACTCCAAAAAAATAAAAATTAAATAAACATTAGGGATTAATGAGAAAGTGAATTTGACGTGGTGACTAAATTGTTGGAATTAGTAACACTGCAAAAAGACTAAATCAAATTTATTTCTCCCAACATTAGCAAATATAAGAAAAAAAAAATTATCCACCAAATATATTTCAATATAAATTGTAAATTAGTTAAAATATATTTTTATTATTCAATAAAATCAATTAAATTACATACTTTAATTGTCATAATTATGATTTTTGAATACTTATAAACGTATATAAAGTCAAAAACATAAGCAAATATTTGTAACCTTATAACCCAAGAAGTGTTATTACAGTAATATTTAATAATAATAATTACAATTACATTTTAAAAATAAATCAAAATATACCAAAATATGCAAAGAACTTTAAAATTGACATTTACATTTATAGTATTTTCATTTTTACTTTTAAATAACTTTTCTGATAAATCTTTATATTCACAAGAATTGTGGACTAATGAATTTGATAAAGTTAATCCAAATCTTTATTCCGTTCAAAATAAATTTTATTCTTATTGGAATGGTAAAGATACTACGCAAAAGGGAATTGGTTGGAAACAGTTCAAAAGAGTTGAAGACTTCTGGACACCAAGAGTTTATCCAACTGGTAATTTCCCAAATCAAGCACTTTTATCACAAGAATATAAAAAATTGAGTGATTTAAGAAATAAAAATAAAATTTCCCAAGAAAAGAATAAAAACAACAAAATACAATCTATTAATAAATGGAATTTTATTGGTCCATCTACCTCCAGTGGTGGATATGCTGGGTTAGCTAGAGTTAATGTGGTTAGAATTATGCCAAATGATACTAATGTTATATGGGCAGGAACATCAAGTGGAGGACTTTGGAAATCAACTAATAATGGCACTAACTGGACGGCAAAAACAGACAAAATAGATATTATGCCTACTTTAGGTATAAATGATATTCTAATTAATCCTTCCAATCCAAATATTATATATTTAGCAACTGGTGATCACGTCGGTGTTACATATTCTGTTGGTGTATTAAAATCAACAGATGGCGGAGAAAATTGGGAAACAACAGGCTTATCATTTAATAGAGTAAACACAAATACTATTTATAATTTAGAATTTGCTTCTAATAATCTTAATATTATCTATGCAACTACTAATGCAGGAATATATAAAACAGTTGATGCTGGTGCTAATTGGACTGTAATAAAAACTGGCTCCCATAGAGTGATTAAAATAAATAAAAACAATAATAATATTTTATATGCTGTAAATCAAAACTCGTTTTTTAGATCTACAAATGCAGGTACTTCTTGGATTCAAGTAACTACTGGTTTGCCGACTGCTAATGTTGGTAGAATAGCAATGGATATCGCACCATCTGATAATAATACAATTTATTTGTTAATATCAAATAGTTCAAGTTTCTATAATGGAGTATATAAATCAGTTGATGGTGGATTAAATTGGACAACTCAGTCCACAAGCCCCAATATATTAGGTTATCAAAGAGATGCGAGTGGAACTTCTGGGCAAGGTTGGTATGACTTATGTATAGCAGTAAATCCCACCGAACCAAATAATATTATAATTGGTGGAATTAACCTTTGGCAATCTACTAATTCTGGTGTTAATTGGACAAATAGAAGTATGTGGTATAATGGTAATTTTGGTGTTCCAACAGTTCACGCAGACCAACACTTTATTGGTTATTTAAATCCAAATTCTACTACATTATATGTTGGAAACGACGGAGCTGTTTATCGTAGTAGAGATAAAGGAATTAATTGGAGTTGGATTGGTAGTGGAATCGAAGCCACACAATTCTATAAATTGGGCGTTTCTGCCACTGACCCTGAAATGGTAATTGCCGGAACGCAAGATAATGGAACTAAGCTCAAAAAATCTTCTGGTTGGTCTGATGTTATGGGTGGAGATGGAATGGAATGTATAATTAAACCAACAAATAAAAATATTATGTATGGTTCTATTTATTATGGAGCAATTGAAAAATCAACAAATGGTGGAACTAATTTTAAAAAAATAAATGATGCAAATAATGATGGTAATTATGATGAAATTACTGAAGCAGGCGCCTGGGTAACTCCTTACCTTTTAGACCCAAATCAATCTAATCATATTTATGTGGGTATGGTAAATGTATGGAAATCAACCAACGAAGGTAATAATTTTACAAGAATATCTAATTTTGGTGGTACTTCTAAATTAACTATTTTAGAAATTGCTCCTAATAATAGTAAATATATGATTGCAAGTAATGGTTCAAATTTTAGATTCTCTACTGACGGTGGAACTACTTGGGGGACAAAAACAAGACCTGGCAGTAATTTTATTACAAGTTATAAATTTCACCCCAATGATAGTAATATTGTATATGCTACATTTTCGGGATATTTAAGTACAGAAAAAGTGTTATTATCTACTAACTTTGGTACTTCTTGGACAAATATAACTGGTAATTTAATTAATGTACCAGTTAACTCAAGTACAATCTATAATAATAGTAATAAAAATATAGAAAAGTTATTAATTGGAACGGATTTGGGAGTATTTAGCCAAAATAAGGGTAGTTCACAATGGGAAGATCTGAATGAAGGTTTACCAAATGTAATTGTTAGAGAATTAGAAATTCAAACTTCAGATACTTTGTTATTTGCTTCTACTTATGGAAGAGGAATTTGGACATGTAATTTGAAACAAAATATTGTTTTACAAAAAACTACTTTGATTTCTCCTCCAAAAGATTCAGTTAATATTATAATCAAAAATACTTTTTTTAGTTGGAATAAAACAATTGGGGCTGATGAATAACAAATTCAAATTTCTGATGATATAGGTTTTTTAATTATTGAAACTGATTTAATTGTAACAGACACAGTTGTTAGTCTAAATCTCAGCAAAAATTTTAAAAATTATTACTGGAGAGTAAGACCCAAAAAAGATAATATAATTGGTGAATGGTCTGATGTTTTTAATTTTAGGTCTATGGTAGCAACACCTAATATTACAGAACCAACAAATAACACTAAAAATATTACTGATTTTGATAAAGTAAGATGGAATTTAATTAATAATGCATCGGCTTACCAAATTATTATTTCTAAGACTAATACTTTTGATAATTTTATCAAAAATCAAAAAGTTAATAGCATTTCTTTTAATCTTGATAGTTTGGAAAGACTGACTCAATATTTTGTTAGAGTTAGAGCAAAAAGTATTGACGGATTTGGGTTATGGT
>JBDNHS010000342.1:0-6330 GCA_041688685.1 Kapaibacterium sp. (SeqCode) | reverse complement strand
TAAAATTGTATTAAAAATATTACTTTAAAAAAATTACTTTAATCAACATTTTTTTCTAAAATATATTTTTTAGAAATATCATTTATTGTTTCAATAATAAATAATTTATTTTCATTAATTTTATATATTAAAAATGAAACATCCCGATAATAAAAATCATAATTTTTAGATGAAATATTAGGTAATTTATGATTATCTACTTTTGTATATTTCCACTTGAAAAATGGCAATTTTAAAGTATTTAGTTCATCAGTTTCTTTAATAAATTCATTTTCAATTTGAAATGTAAAAATAGACGTATCATTTGAGTATTGGATATGTGAATCTTTTATTTTTACAGTATAATTAATCTTCTGTACTTCAATTAATTCTAAATTATATTCTTCAATTTCTTTATGTGTCAATATAGATCCTGTTGTAAAATCATATAATAAATTTATACACCCGGCTCCAGAATCTTTAAATTTAGTATAGGAAAAAAATATTTGTAAAAAATTTAAAATATTTGAATTATCATATAGCCAGAACATTATATATAGTTATGTATATAATATATATAGGTTTTTATATATATTTATCAATTTTTATTCTAGGCTTAAAAAAATTGATAAATATATAATAAATATACAAACACTATACAAAACTATATATATTAACATGCTAGAACCTCAAATTCCTAGTACCTTTATTGAAAGATATCTTAATATTAGACCAATAGTAAAAGATAATTTATTAAAGGTATTTTATCCCAATATTAAACCAATTTCTAACCAACAGTTGCCATATATAGAATCATATTCTAATATTATAACTGAAATTTCTAACTACCAAAACATATATAACCAACAGTTGCGCAATCCCGAACTAGTTAAAGAACATATTGCTAACTTAATAAGTGAATATATTAATAAAAATTATCAAAAAATCAATGTTCTAGATGCAGATATTAACTATTTTTTAAAGGGTGTGATAGAAAGTTATAATGAAAAATTTAATTCGATAGTAGGTAAAATGAATATCAATCATATAATAAAATTGATTGATTATACTGCCGAAAAAAAAAATGATGACAGTACATTTAAAGTATTAATGAATATGTACTTTAAATTATTTGGTGATAAAATATTACATGGACAGTTTGGCAAATTGAATATTTGTCTATTTGAACAAATAGATGATAATTGGTCAAAAATAAATTTGTTAAATTTATTAAATTTTGCGGATGTCTTATCTAAATTAAAATATCATAAAGTAGATACTTCAAAATATAATTTGGTTTTTCAAAATAAATTTGATGATGTGTCTAATATAAACAAATTATTAGATTTTATAAATAAAAATTATATTTTACCAAAAGATATAGTCTCGGTATCAGCATCAGGAATTTATGATATTAACGAAACACAAGTACATGAATATAAAAATGACGACTTAAAATATAATTTTAGATTTATCATAGATAATTTAAAATCGAGTGGATTTTTATTATTTGAACAATATTATAAAAACATACAATCTCGCTATGAACAAATAAATATAGATATTGTTAATCGTGATTTAAAACTAGTGAGACATTTTATGACAATAATTTCTCAAACTGAACAATCTAACGTAAATAGATATGTAAATGATATATTAATTAGGATAAGAAATTATTTATTTGATTTACAAGAATCATATTATAATAATCAAACTTACCAAAAGATAAAAATTCGTGCTGAATCTGATAAATATAAAGATTGTGATATGAACCAATATAATAGAGAATTAACCAATTTTAAAATATTTAAATACAATTATTGTACTAATTCTGATAATATTTTGGCTCGAGCACATAATTTAGAATCTGGGGAATTAGGTAAATCAGGTGAACTTGGGGTACCAAATACACAAGGTCAAAATTTGACAATTGATTATAAAAATATTTCCAAGAATTTGGCCGGATATTTGGATATATATAATTCATACTACAAAACTCGATATCCAGATAGAGAAATTGAATACGATTTAATTGATTCAACGATTATTGTAAAAATAAAATTTAATGAGAATCCATATTATATTCATATGGCTCTAATTCAATATATAATTTTGGATAAGATTATGGAAAATCCTAATGGATTAACTGCTCAATCTATTTCTGAATTATTAACAATACCAGCATCCAAATTAAATGAAACATTTAATTCATTATTAAAAATAAGAATTGTTAAACGCACATCTGGAACAAGTGATGTATCAAGTGTAAAATTTATTTTAAATAAAGATTTTACATTTGAAAAGAATAAATTATCTATTAGCGGATTAGTAAAGAAAGAAATATTAGATACAAAACCCGCTCAAAGAGAATTTTTACATGATCGAAGTATGATTGTATTATGTAATTTAATTTATTATGCAAAAAAAAATACATATTTTACAAGAGATACAATAATGGAACAATTGACTTATATGATACCATTTAAATTAACAGAAGAACAAGTTAATAAGGCGATTGATAAAGCACTTGCAGATGATTATATTAAAATTCAGGAAATTCCCAATACTAACGGAACTATTGATATTATGTATCAATATAATGATGAATAATGATGAATAAAGTTTTTTATATAAAAAAAATTGATAAAAATACAATAAATAGTATATTCCTATACTAAATTCTATCTATTATAATGTCATCATATATACTATATAGTAATCAGTCTAAAAAAACTAATAATGATAAAGATAAAGATATATCAGAATATTCAGTTGAACAAATAGATGACGGAGTATTTAAGAGATTGCTATATAACGAATTACATAAAAAATTTAGTTTTCAAATTACAAGATCCCAATTGCCAAAATCGGCTTTAACCAAGACTAAATCTAAAGCCAACACCAAAACTAATACTAATACTAATACTAATACTAATACTAATACTAATACTAATGCTGTGGTTCAAGAAAATTCAAATGATTTAGTTAATATAATTTTAATGCCAGAATTAACAAAAAAACAATTAAAAATATATTTAAATATTTTTAACGATGAACCGGATAATTTAAAAAAATACGCGGAATATTTAGCAATTATTTCTTACAATCTGGTATCTCCGAGTCGTTTTCAAGTTAAAAAACATTTTCAAAAATTACTGGAAGAACAATCTAGTTTTTGGGAAGATGATTATAATTGTAATATCACTCTGAATGATATATTTATTAAACGCAGATTTAATTATGATTCATATTCACATAAAATGCTTCAAAGAGCTGGTTCAAATAAATTATTGGCTCAGATGAAAAATATTAAAGAATCACAATTAAATTATTTAAGTGAATTAGATAGATATCAAGATAAAGAAGCTCTTTTCAAGAGTGGACATAATTATTGGATAGGCAAAGAATCCACCTTTACAAATGAAGATGTTGTTGAATTATACAAACAAATTCCGACTGAATATTTAAAATACAATTTTCTTTGCAATATGATTTGTTCAAGAACACATTGTCATTTAATTTTGAATAATATCTCATTATTAAAAATAGCTCAACCAATTATGGAAAAATATAAAATTGTTTTTAAATATATTATTGGTTATGGATGGTTGACTTTACGACAAGAAGAAATTAATAATCGTAATAAACTAAAAGATACAGATAGAATTATATTTGATATTGAAACTGCATATAATCTACCAATTTATCCATTTGGATTAGATGATATTAATCAAAATCCATATGCCGGAATATTACTAGATAATCAATTAATGAATCTTAAGGAAAATTGCGTGTCTATGGAAATGATTAAAACAAATTATGTAAAATATTATGGATTGTGCGATAGGGAAACTTTTAAAAATAGATTAAACATTTTTACTAACGGTGAAAATAAATCAGGTATTCTGGACAAAATAGATTGGAGTAAATATGCTATAACCGGTAGTGCTATGACTGCTTGTGCTATGAAATATAATCCACTTATTGATATGTATAAAACTGATTCTAATGGAGAATTAACAGATGGTGATTTTCAAACATATTTGTTCCACTATTATAATAATTCAGATATTGATTTACTATGTACTCATTCTACAATGAACGCGTTTTTAGATTCAGTCAATAAATTTATTATTGATTTAACAGAAGAAACAAAATCAATTGTGGATTGTAAAAATGTTCATACTGGAACTATTATTCTATCAGAAGAGTTTATTAATGGTGAAATGGACCAACTCAAAATACACTTGGGTAATCAAACGATAAATTATGATTGGGTTAAAAGAAATTATGATGATTTAAATGTAAAGAAATACTTTTACAACAAATTTTATATTCCTTGGAAACAAGAACAACTTAACTTAATACTTAAAAATAAACCCACAATGTATGATACATACGTTTATTCAGAATATTTAAAACCAATTCGAATGGAAGAATTAAGATTATATACTTTGGATTATGAAGTAGATGCAGAAGTTCATAAAAAAACCGATTTCGAAAAATATATATATAATTCGTCAAACAAGTTAATATGTAAAATGGCAGAATCTATTAGATTTCAAATAAAATCACCCCATTTACCACGCTCTTGGGAAATTTTTAAATCCCATAATGAAAATATTTTTTCAACTGTCGGTAGATTTCATATGGGATTTGTTCGAGCTTGTTGGAATGGAAAAACTCTATTATGTACACCTAGTTTTATTAGTTCAATGATGATACAAATGTCAACAGATTATAAATATTTTGCTTCTATTCGCGACCCAATAGAAATTATTAATAAATATCGTTGTAGAGGATTTGGTATTATTTTAAATGATAATGAACGAATTTATATGGCTTACTATAATAGTATTAAACTAGATGGAGAGAAGAATATTTGGTGCGATATGTATAACGTAAATATTAAAAATAAACAAAGTATTAAAAGTATTTTTGGCCCAAAAAATATTAATGATGCTATATTTAAACCATCTAAATTTTTTGAAGGTATGCCTGACGATTGCTTTAAAAAAGTAGAACATCAAAATTGGACGAATACTAAAGAAGCATTCGCTAATATGTATCCAAGTGAACTAACTCATTTATACAATTATAAATGTATTACAGATAAAGGTTGTATTAATCCATTAAATAGAGATATTATTAAATTAGGTTATGAACTATTAAATAAATAAATATTCTTAATTTTTATAGTCCATACTAGCATTTATATTAATTATATATAATAAAAATTAAATGCATATTACTTAATAAGACTTTATTATATATAAAAAAAATGAAATTTTAATTATTCTAGATGTCTAAGTACTATACAATTATTAATACATATACCAAGTTAAATATGTCTGTAATTGACAGAAGATTTGCAACAATTAGTACTGATAAAGAATATGTCATACCACAAAAATGGTCTCCAAGTACGCGTTCATATATGGATATCGTAAAGGTTGGAAGAATACAAGGAAAACCTATGCCTATTATGACCCCCCCTAATATAACCTCTTTAAGACCTTTAAGCCCTTCAAGCCCTTCAAGCCCTTCTCAAAGTTCAATTTTAGGTCAAATTTCTTCTTCAAGTTCCATCTCAGTATCTGATGATAAGTCAGAGTCTGATGATAAGTCAATAGATAACCCCGATTCTCCAATTTTACAATGTGGAAATATTAATTTAGATGAATTTGATATTTTAGATTTTGGAAAATCAGCATTCTCTAAAAACCCCCATTTAAATGAAACAGATTTTTTAAATCCAAATTGGAAATTGCCCGGCGGTAAAAAATATCAAAAAGACGGAGTTAGATTAGAGAATGCATTTTATAATGGGTTACCAAAGAGAATCAAAAGTAGTATTAGTACTAATGTAAAGCCTAGATCTTCAAATGGTAATGTAATTGTAGAATTTGATATGATTTATCAATCGGATTCATCGAAGAGGATTATCTCTTTTGAAATTAAGGGCGTTAATCCAAAAACTATAAATAATTTGGATAGACAAAAAAAGTTAATTGCACAATGTATTCGACAAAAAAAGTATTTGGAAGAAAACTTTTCTAATTATAAAGTAGATTGTGTTTATTGTTTTGTAACAGGAAAGGTAAAAAATGAAATTGTTGAAAAATCTGAAGGCAATTCAGAATGGGTTTCTGTTACAATTACTAAACAGAAACCAATTTTGGACCCGGAATTTGTTAAAAAAATTAAATCTAATGGTATTAGTGTTGCAATTGGTGAAACTCCTCAACAATGTGCTAAAAATGCATTAATTATGCTTAATTTGTTAAGATAAAATTCCAATCTATATGTTCCATTTTCCAATCTGGTGATAATGAATCATAATAGTAAATT
>JBDNHS010000341.1:0-2788 GCA_041688685.1 Kapaibacterium sp. (SeqCode) | reverse complement strand
TAATTATGTAATCTAATGCACTTTTTATTTTGTAAAACGTTAATTAAAAAGTAAAAATAATTTTAATATTTAAACACGATAAAATTGATTTTTGACACCAGACGACAGGGATTAATTTTTTCTTATAGGAAAATGTAAATATTGTAAAAAAATAAATTGATAGTCCACATACTAATATAAAACAGTCATTTTTACATATTAGTTATAGATACATATTTTATTTATAAAACCTCTTTGTTTATTGATGTTGGTAATCCATGTCCAAATAAAATCATGTAAATTAAGACAATTGCTCCAATTATTATACTTCTATTTTCGGCAACACTTTGAGTATTTTGTAAAATTGTAATTAATAAAACATATATAATAAGTGCAATAATAAGTGCATGTGTAAACATTACTAATCCTCGTTCCACCATATAATATATAATATTGATATATTATTTTTTAATTATATTATATAATTATTTATAGTAAAATTATATAAATATATCAATATTATATATTATATATATGTTTCATTTCGACCCACTTGACTATTTATGTCCTAGTCATTTACAACATAACATAACTCCAACATTTGGCTTTAATCGTATAATCGATAAAACATCAACCAGTAATAAATCAATTAAAGTGTCTGCAACTAGTGCTTAAACTTGAAAATATAAAAAGTTTTTAAGACTTTATGTGAACAATTTTCAAATAAGAATCATCTATTAATATAAAACTGTTTAAGATGTTGTTAATATGATCATATCGTAATTTTCAAAACAATATAGACAATATGATTTATTGCTACTTTGTTGACAATGTAAATGAACAATATGATTATTTTTACAATGTATAAACTTTTCATTATTATTATTATAACAAATCAAACAATTATCATTTGAATTATTAATATATTTGTATTTATTGTATTCTTTTTCTTCTAAATGTTTCATAATTTCCAAATGTCCTTCATGTGAAGCAATTGAATAAGCATTATTACCATTATTATTAGTTAATCTAATATCAGTACCTTTTTCTTCTAAATATTTCATAATTTCCAAATGTCCTCTCCAACAAGCAATTAAATAAGCATTATTTCCATTAATAGTAGTAATATTAATATCAGCACCTTTTACTTCTAAATATTTCATAACTTCCATTTTTCCACATAAAGAAGCAATTAAATAAGCATTAATGTTATTGTTTGTTTTAATATTTATATTAAATCCTTTTTCTTCTAAAAATTTAATTACTTCTATTTTTCCACCACAAATTGCTGTAAAATAAGCATTATCACCAGACTCATTAGAAATATAGATATCAAATCCTCTTTTTTCTAAATATTTCATAAATTCTATTTGACCACCTAATGAAGCTATTAAATACAAATTACTTTTATATATGTCTATATACCTTCTTAGTAATTTATTATTTTTATACATTTTAAATTCTGGGTAACCATAATAACAATAAAAATACATTCTAAAATTATCATTACTAATATTTTTAATTTGTTCTTGCGTTAATCTTGGCAATTTACCTAATTTACCCCAAGATTTTTGTATAGAGTTTATATAGTCATTTATATCAACACTCATTGTGTATAATTATAGTTAAATTTGTTATTGATATTTATTATTATAATAAATATCAATTTTTTGCTAATATATGTCAAATAAGAAAAGTTATAAACAGGCTATTATAGTATATTAACTATATTATTTAGCTTCAACAGAATTATTGTCCAGATAATAAGACCATTACAATTATTAAGTATGTCTTTTAATTTTTTTTTAATTTATCATTTTTAATTTGTATTGTTTGTAAATTAATATTTTCTAATAATTTTTTTATTTTGTTATTTTCATCTTCTAAATTGTTATTTATATTTTGATATTTTTCTAAATCTACTTTCAATTTATCATTATCATTTTTAAGTTGATTAAATTGATTTATTATTTTATCAATTCCAACAACTCCAAATTTATCAATTCCAAAATATTTCTCTACTGGTTCATATATTATTGTTGGCAAACATAGTAATTGCTGCCGAATATTTCTGCTTATTTCATTCATATTCTCATAGTCTTGATTATAAATATCTAACCCATTGTTCTTAACCTTAATAATTTGGGAAAATATATTTTTTACCAAAAATATAAATGGTTTTGTTAATTTTATATTATTAATTGCATATTTACTCACATTGTAGTCCATACGTCCTTCATAAATGTAGTTATAATTTGAATAAGCGATAAATAGGAGATTTTGATTATGATATTCGTTATATGCAATTATATATTCATCTTCGTTCATTATATTAATTAATTTTTTATATTCTTCTTTCATTTTATCTAATGACAATTTTTAAAATTGTAATTCCTCATTTTTTTTATTATTTTCAAAAATTAAATTATCATTAATTAATTGTGTTTTTATTAATTTTTTTTCTGTTGTGTAAAATTTATTAATTATTGATTCAAAATTGCTTCCATATACTCCTAATTGACTATCTGCAAAAATATTAGATTGTAAATCATAAATTAAAGATGGTAAAATAGAACTTAAAAAAGTTTTAGCAGTTTGTGCTTTCTGATTATTACAATTATTATTATGTACGTTCATTATGGAACCAGACTGATTAATCATAGTTAAATCACTAATTTTTAAAATATTTTCCCAAATTTTTTTTATTAATATTATTATCGGTTTAGTTAATTTTATAGATATTCCATATTTTGTTAATACATTAGTGGTAGTGTTATTGTTGTATAAATCATCTACAGTAAATACATTA
>JBDNHS010000340.1:0-6384 GCA_041688685.1 Kapaibacterium sp. (SeqCode) | reverse complement strand
TTAGATTAGTCGTTTTTTTGTTAAAAATAATAAATAATATTTTAAACTACAAAAAAGAGTGGTATCAATGATACCACTCTTTTTTATTTATCTTCAATTATTTTTATATTTTAATATTACTTTTATTTATTTATTATAAAAGTTTTGGTCTCCAAGTATGGACCAGACTTAATTCTAATTAAATACAATCCGTTTGAATATTCATTAACTGGTAATATCAATTCATAAGCACCTGGTTTAACAATTTGATCTAAAGGAATGCTAACAATTTCACCCATATAATTTATCACTTCAATTTTTGTATTTGTTTCAAATGCTATACTGAAATTTATATTTATATCATTAAAAGTAGGATTTGGAGCAATGTCTTTTAAATTAAAACTATAAGCAGATTTAAAGTCAACTAATCTACCATTCAAGAAACAAACACCACCTAAAGTAACTTTGGTACCAAAATAATCACCATTCTCACATTCATTAACGTTAGATGCAAATTTTATTTCAGACACTTGGCTATCACCAAGATAAATTTGATAATCAATTGTAAATAAATTAGAGTTAAAAGGAGTATTCAATATACCTGTACCTGTAATTTCTAACACACCTTCTGCTATTAATTTTGGTGTATTCCAAGTCCAGTTAGTTAATATTGAATTTACTTTTTTAATTTCATTTGTCAATTTATCAATTGGAAAATATACCATTTTGGCATCAAAATACATTTTAACTTTTAATTCTGTTATAGGATTTTTTGCTAATTTAGGTATCTCTGCACTTACAAAAAGTGTGTTAATGATTTCATTACCAGGTGTAACTGTTACATCAGTTTTATCAGAAGAATATAATCTTATAAATACTCCACTACCAGTAATATTAAATGTTATATTTTGCCCAAGATTATTCGGTAAAGTCAGAGTAGTATTATAAACTCTATTTTCAGTAGGTTTGAAACTAATTTTAAATTGTCTGGTTTCACCAATTTTTATAGAAGTAAAGCTATTATCAATATTATGAGTAAAATTAATTGCATCATTTCCAGTAAATAAAATTGGTGATGATGTATCAATTATCAAATCTTCCGTATTTTCATTTATAGGAATATTAATAATAATTTCTCTTGTATCACAATATAAAACATTTTCAAAATCAACAATTTCTACACCACCAGCAGACCTTGCACTACATCCTATAGTATCGGTATTAATACTGATAGTTGATGGATATTTTTCATCAATAGAATTACCTTCTGATATATCTGCATTAGCAAAAACAACTACAATTCTAACTCCAGGACCTGTAGGTAAAAATTTAATTGGGATTTTAATAGAATTATTAATTCCACCAAAAGGAACAACAGGTATATTATTTAAAATTTTATTGCCAGTTTCTGTAAAAACATAATCAGTACCCGATAATCTTAAACTTGTAATATTAGTATTTTCAAGTATACTATTGTTGTTCAAAATTAAGTTCATATTTTCTTCAACATTTTCTTTAGGGGGACTTGCAGGACATTCGAAAGACATTACTAATTGAGGATTTACTCCAATACCTTGAATATCAACGTAAAAATCATTGCTATTACCTTCAAGATTAAATTTTAATCTTGTATCATAAGTAACTTCAGTAATTGGTTTGAATAATAATTCAATTTCAATTTCACCATTTGAAGTTATATCAATTGGTAAAGAAGGTAAGTTTACAAGTTCATAATTAGTTTTATCTTCTAATTCCAAACTAACAATTTTATTTAATAAAGAACCATTATTTTTTAATTTAATGATCTCTTTATTACTAGTTTTAATTCTTTTCTTATTAAATAATATTGCATCACCAAATACATCTGCATCAATTCCATTCCCTTGTAATTTAGAAACAAAATTGCTACAGCCATTTTCTACTCTAAAATCTAAATTAGCAGTTCTCAAACCCCCTGATTTTGCGGTAAATTCAATTTCTATATCTATTACTTCTAACCCTACAACTGTCAATTTAGCATTTTGATTAAAGGTATTGCCATTAATAGTCAATATTTTAAACTCATTATTAGGGTCATTTAATATAATTGGACTAATAATAAGATTACCATCATTAGGATTGGTAAAAATAGAATTTACAATTTGATTTTTCGGAATATTTAAATTTGACGAACCCAAATTAACAAGGTCAATACCTTGAGTATTACAAGTGGCATTACCGTTTATTATTAATTCAATTGTATTAGTACATTCTGCTTCTATAAATAATTTTGTAGTTCTATTTCCAACAGCTGAAGGTTTGAATGTTAATTCAATATCAACAGTTTGTAATCCATTTATTTGATTTGGAATATTACTGATTACAAAGTCAGTGTTATTTCCTGTTGCAAAATAAGTATTAGTTATTTTGATAGGATTATTAGTTATGTTAGTAAGCGTGGCAAAAAATATTTTACTATCTGCTTGACCAAATCTTTGAGTACCGAAGTCAACACTTGCAACTTCAAATTTCAAAGTTGGTGCTTCAATTGTAAATGTATTATTTGAAATATCACTACTCGCTTTGTTCTTACCAAATTTAGTTAAATAAATATCATTAGCACCTTTGCTTGTTAGTTTAAATGGTGGATAGTCTTTAGTATTGGTATAACTCCCTACTGTATATCTTAATTCGTTATCAGAGCTAAACACAGTATCTTTTTGATATGTAGCAAGTTCTGCATTACTTAATGCTCCTGGTGTGATGGTTAGTAATTTTAAATTTTTATCAAATTCAGCTTTAAATTGATTTTGAGTTGGTGGTAATACAAAATTAGTAGGTCCTTCAGTAAATTGAAGTCTACTTGTATAATTACCAGTTGCAATAATTCTTGTATTATTTCCTGTACCTGTTACTTTGATTTTAACACCCTGAGCAGCGAAAGCGGTAAACCCCGGTTTGGCTCCTAATGTATAAACCAATGGAGCATTAATTCCTTTAGAGTCATATTTTGCTACAAAAAATAAATTCAAATCATCATATTCAATTACAGGTTGTGCGGCTCCAAATTGTACGTCTTTATTTTTAATTGTTCCAACAACATAAGCATTCCCCAAGTCGTCAACTGCTACACCATTTGCTGTATCTCTGGCACTACCACCAGCAGATTTAGCCCACAGAACATTACCAACGTTATCTGTTTTTACAACATATAAATCTTCTGCACCCTTTGAGGTGAATAGTGGATTGTCAAATTGGATGCTTCCTCTATAATATCCAGTAAAATAAATATTTAAATTGTCGTTAGTGATAGCTAAACTTCTAGCATAATTTTCTTCTGCATTTCCAAAACTACGAGCAAATTGGTAAAACGAAATTGGAAGGACATCAAGTCTAATTCTAAATTTATTTCCTGTAGTTGGGAACTTTGAACTTTCCCAAATAAAACTAAGACCAGTTGCATCTTTTTTTAGTAAAACCCAAGTACTTCCATCATTAGTAGAATAATAAATATCAACTGGTGTTTCTTTATCAACTCCAGCCCATTTTATTATTATATCTTCACAATTTTTAAAGAATCCAGAATTAGGAGTAAGTAAAATCACATCAGAAACACCACCATAAATTGGTAAAGTTCTTTCACAAGGTGTTGATTCGATAATAAAATTCGCAAATCTATATTCAATTTTATCCTTTTGTGTAAATTCCATTTCTACAAAAGCTGTATCACCTTCTGCAAGGGTAAAAGGAATAGTTACATCAACACCTTTAATTTTAATAGATTTGATAGCAAAATATGAGTTAACTGGTGAAAATTTGAAGTTGGTAATCCGCATACTTCCTCTATCTGCTGAAAAGGAAAAACTTCTATTAGTAGAAAAGTCAACCGATGGATTCCCAAATGAAACTACTTCATCAGAGAATGTTGTGAGCGCCAAACTTGTTTCGGGTGCGATATATTTTTTTGTATTATTAGACCCATTTCGTGTAAAAGTAATTTTAACTTCTCTTTCAAAAGAAGTTGGATCACATCCATAAGGAGAAGTCCATTTCAAAATACAAAAAGTTTTATTTTGAATTTCTGATGCTATAATTTTATATAAATCAACTAAATCTAATTCAGTATCTACTCTTGTAGCTCTACCGCCAGTAACTTGTGAAATATATTCTAAAGAAGAGTGTAATTCTGTTAATAATGTTATACAATAAACTTGAATAGCTAATTCATTCATTTTGTTTCCAATTTCAATCTGTTTTACTGGAAACTCAGTAGGTGCACCATCTGTTAAAAATATAACAACAGTCTTCATTTCACTTTTGTAAGCAGCAGACAAACCATTATATAAAGTAACAACTGAATTGTTTTCTCCAATCATAGGAGCATTATAATTTGTAGGTCCAGATAAAATACTTTTTTTGAGTGAATCCATTAATTCTGTACTATCTTGAGTAAATGGACATCTTATTGAACTATTACCACCAAAAGTAATAATGCTTACTTGAGACCTTTTGTAAAATGCAAAATTATCTATAAATATTTTCACAGCTTTTTCAACCCAATCAAATCTTCTTAATTTTGTTTTATCTTCTTTGTTATCCATAGAGCCGCTGGCATCAACAACTAAAATTACATTCAATTCTTGAGGCTCATTTCCACCCTTACATTCTAATTCAATCGTGCTTGTTAGATCAATTCCGTTTTCAACTACTCTTATTTCACTTTTGTTAATATTTTGTAGTGCATCTCCAAATTCATTGAGTGGAGAAAATCCTACCTGAACTTTTGGAAATTTTGTAGCATTGATTTCTGTTAAATTCAATGATTGTGAAAAACTAACAATATTAAAAGCAAAAAAAACAAATAGTAGTAATAATTTATACATAATTCAGCCTTAATTTAAATTAAATTTTATTTTCAGATTATTTAAGTTATTATTTATTTAAATAATAATATTAATATACAAACAATAACAAATTTTATGCAATTTTGTTACAATTTTGCTACAATTTTATAATTATTTATAGATATAATAAGCAAATTACAAACAAAAAATGATAATTTTAAATTTGTTAATATTTAATTGAATTTTTTATTAAAAAAAATAATAATTATTTATTATTTTTAAGATATACTAACTGCGGATTCAATAATTGATAATGACTTTTTGTTGGTATTTAGTTCACATTTGACACCAAAAGGTAGTGTAAGCATTAAATCAGTATGACCAAAAGGTAAATTATAAACTATAGGTATGTTGAATGGTTTTAATAGTTGCTCAATAACTTCAATAATGGTAAAAGAAGCATAAGGATGGAAAGGCATTCTTTTATTTGCATTTTCAAACTTGCCAAAAACGATTGCTTTTACAGTATTTAATTTATTTGTTAGCATCAATTGGGTAAGCATTCTATCAATTTCGTAAGGATGTTCATTTACTTCTTCAAGAAATAATATTTTATTTGAAATATCAATTTCATAAGGGGTACCAAGCGTACTAATAATCATTTTTAAATTACCACCGGTAATTTCACCTTGTGCATAACCCTCATTAATATTTATCATCTCAGGAAATACATTTTCAATTTTGGTAAATTGTTGTTCATCAAATAACACTTTTGTAAAGTTCGCTAAAGTGAAAGAATCGAATTTACTTGTAGCAACAGGTCCGTGAAAACAAACTAAATTTGATTTTTTATTAATAGCATTAAGAAGTGCAGTAATATCACTAAACCCGACAATGATTTTTGGATTATTTTTAATTTCATTAAAATCTAAATATGGAAAAGTCCTCATAACTCCATATCCACCACGTCCACAGATTATTGCATTTACATCTTTATTTTTGACAAAATCCATAAATTCAGATGCTCTTTTGTTATCGTCATCTGACAAGTAACGGAAATTTAGATTTTGATTTTTAATAGTATCACCAACTATTACATTAAATCCCATATTTTTAAAGAGTTTTATAGTATTTGAGATTTCGCCGATATTAGTAGGACTTGCAGGAGCAGTAATAGCAATAGTATCACCCCTTTTTAAAGCTTTAGGCTTAATTAACTCATTTGAGTTTTTGATAAAGGGTAATTTCTCTGGATATTCATTTAAATTATTTCCAACTCTATTACTTATATCACTATTATTAGCTAACAATGTATGATTTTGTTCTAATTCTTTACCAATTAGTTTATTTCCAACTAATAGTAGTGAACTTACAGAACCCACGGAATATATAAAATTTCTTCTTTTCATACTTTTTACAAAACAAATATAATGCCTAATTTATCGACATAAATATATTAAAAACGTTGAATATTAACAATTGTGTTAAAAACCAAATTTGTAGAAAGAGAGGGATTCGAACCCTCGGAACCCTTTGACAGGTTCACACGCTTTCCAGGCGTGCCAATTCAACCACTCTTGCA
>JBDNHS010000339.1:0-11706 GCA_041688685.1 Kapaibacterium sp. (SeqCode) | reverse complement strand
TGGATTAGTGGCTGATGCTACATTATGAATTCCTGCAACGGCATACCAATTATAGAGTTTACCATAAGTAGTGCCATTGGAAGTACTGTTGTTGTAATAACACCATGCTCCTGTGGTAAGGCTATCCCAAGCTGTTTGGTCGGTGACTTGTGGTATTGGCGTGCCGTCTCTATAGGTACTAACATTTAAGTTGTTAGTCATCCACTCTTGATTGCCTATTTTAACTTTTGATTGAGCAGCAGCCTTGTTGCATGCCGTAAAGCACAATACGGATGAGAGCATCAGCATTATAAAGTTTGTTTTTCTGTTTTTCATTTTGTTTGTTTTTATTTGGTTGCTAAATTATTAATGATCTCTTTAAGTCGTTATCTTTTTTACCAATGAATGCTAACGCTTTGCCGCTTTGCGAGGTTGCGAACTTCGTAACTTACGTTACCGCTATATTCCCCTAAATCAATACTAGAAGAAGCTTGTGATTCTCCTTTGCCGAGTATTAATTCAACTTGAGAAATAGACATACCGTTTGATATTTTATCATAGTTGTCCTTATTGATTTCACCTGAACAACTTGAAAGAAAAATTACAAAAGCTAATAGCATTGTTTTTAATAACGCTTTTATAATTAATCGAAGATTTCGGTTAAATAAGCAGGACCACTTTTGATACGATTACCTTCAATTGAAAATTTCTGTGACATAAACCCTTTCCCTACAAATTTTCCATCTCCCAAACTCTCAACATTAATAGTAGAGTTTACAGTATTTATTCCTAACCACCCCGCTTTCACATTAACCGTACTTCCATCTTCATTAAATGCCCAGGTTGTTTTAGCACCTACAAAGTTTTTTTGTTGGAATTTTCTATTTGCAAGGACTTTAAGATTGTTATTATCCATTTCTTTAAATTCTAAAATATTTCCCTACTCATTAGGCTTTTCGGTGTCGCCCCGTTTTTTTCAGTGGTTTCTGAACTCCACTTTTTTTATTTTTTTTCTGTCACATTGGGTGGTCAGCCCTCCTTTGACCGTGCTGTCGTTTCTTTTAAACTTGCCCATAACGCGCTGTATAAGCGGTTGTTTTTAATTCGTTTATACAAGTTTAAGGGCAAGTTTAAAATTCAGTTGTATTTTACCTTGAAAAGCCACAATTTGATTCTTTATAAAACCCTATGCCATTTGGGCCTTCTTTATTAAAGGTATAAGTACCTATAAAAAATTGTCTACAAGAATTATTAATGTTTTTATTTTCCATATTATTTATTGCTATTGAACCAGTTTCAGAATTAAAATCATAGACTATTTTTGTTTTACAAGACTTCAAATACGAACTAGATGAGGGAGCTGAGTATATAGTTGCGCTCTTATCAGTAACAAACTCAATAAACCATCGCGAATCACATTCAGAACAATTATTTTGCATATTGTTACACTTAAATTCATAAGTTTTACCAACAGCATCATTGCTATAGCCACTACAATTAGTTAAAATTGTAGAAGCAAAAAACAGTACTACTAAAATTGAAATTAATTTTTTCATTTTCTTTACTTTTTAAAATTTATTTTTATTCATATGGCTTTGCGGAATTTGTTCTTTTTTTTAGTGGGTTCTAATCCTATATTATTATGTTTTTTTATTTGATTAATTACACTAAATACAATACTTTGGTTTAGTTTTAGATATCGCTGAATTAAAAGAAGAAAGTATGCTTATGGTTATATAAATATTTTGTGTACTCGGTTATTAAACCTCAATTAATAGTCAACATTTATGCATTAGCTTAACCCCTTTAAGCATCTCTTCAGACCAAATTTCTTTACACTCACACAAGTGGCAGAAAAAATTTTCTTGCCCTCCCTTATTGCACACTCGGCATAACGGCACCCATTCAATTTTTTTTTATCCTACATTACTGTCCAATTCAAAGCTTGTTTAATACTTTGTTTGATACATTGTTTGTTCATTTGGTCAAAGACTAATAATTCCCTACAGCCAATGCATTTTATAGAAATATCCTTTTTAAAAGATTTAATTATACTTACACCGTTTAAAGTCTATTTTTAGCTTATTCCGACTCTATTATGGTAATACCATTTGCTTTAGGTATCCTAATTTTACTCTGACTTAAAATTTATAAGCAAACAATTTCAAAAGTTTAATCATTACAGGGATTATTGCTATAATCTAAAATTTGATCACCGTTTACAGCAGTTCCATTAGACCAACTTATATACCTCACATAGTATTTTCTTTTATCTATTTCACTAAATTCCAAAACATCTCTATCCATTTCATCCATTTTGGATCTTATAAATCTCTCATCACCGTACCCATTACAATCAGTTCCACTAATATTATTATTGCTTTTAGACGAATTTGGATTGCTTGTGCCACTAAATGTAGAACCAATTCTGATTGATAATCCAAACAGAAATATTCCTATTATTATAAATTTAATTGGATTTTTTCTTGCCCATTCATTTCCTTTTTCAATTATCGACATATTTTTAATTTTTGATTAAATACTCATTAGGCTTTTCGGTGTCGCCCCGTTTTTTTCAGTGGTTTCTGAACTCCACTTTTTTTATTTAATTATTTCTTGTCACTTTGGGTGGTCAGCCTTTCGGCTTTAGCAGACCGTCTGGTCTTTTAATTTTGTACATACGATTTGCAGCTACAAAAAGTTGGCGATTTTCATCACAAATGTAGATGCGGAGAACCAAACTTTGCTTAACAATAAAACTATCATACAAAGCATTGAGCCGCAAATTTTGCCAAACCGTTGTTACAAGCTGGACGTTCTTTTCTGTCAATGGATGCGATATTTTTCAATGCTATCATTTTTTTTTCTCTTTATTAAAAGATTTAGTTTTTTCTTGCCGGCAGTGTCAGCGTTAAAAAACAGGCAAGCTCTTTGTCCGGTTTTTTTTGCATTGAGTTATGTGATCTGACATTGCAATTGGCTGTGTGGGTTGATTTTTAGTAATTGTAATTTTTCATATTTTCGATGGTTTTATGTTTAGTTAATTATAAATCTATTTACACCAAAATTCAATTTCATCAACGTACAAAGACCAAAAAGTTGATGTGGGCTCAAATTCTATTTTAACATTATAGCTGCCTTTTAGAATTGTAGCAGTTTGGATTTTCATCCAACTATCTTCAGATCCATCTATTAATGATGAATTAATAACTTGATTGTTAATTCTTACTGTTGGGTAGCGATTGGAAAAACCTGGATTAACACTTTGTGTCCAAAATGACATAACGATATCATTCTCAGATTGGATATTAAATTCAATACTTCCACCAGTGGAATTATTAGTAATGAAACCATTCCCTCGATATCCATTAGATATTTGCCAACCAATTGTACTGGAAGACCCTGATGCGTTGAAAGAAAAACCATTAACATTTTCACAATTATAATATCTGCACCTTAGTTTTTTACTATTTTGTTTAGAGTCGAAAATGCCGTTTCTCTCTATATTCCAGCGAAGATCATCTTTCTCACAACTAGTAATGTACAAAGCGAGAAAAATTAAGATAAGTAGAGATAAGAAGCGAGAAAATGAATAAAATGTCATGGCCTTATTTTTAAGTCGTTTAAATAAATTGATTGAGTGTAACCAACCAAAGCTTCAAATGTTAATGTGAAATTTGATAAGCTTGGCAACTGAACCGAAATCGAGTTTGAACCAGAACCAGAATTACTCCAAACATCAACACCATTTACTTTAACTTTTAATGTCCCACCTGGTGAATAAATATGATAATAAAACTCCAAGGTAGAATTTAGTGAAACATTACTAAATGATCTACTTATCGCATAAGAAATGGGAATTGAGGAACTATTTTGCCAAGCATAAATACACCCAGAACATATTGGTGAACTACTAAAATTCCAACCACCATTAGACCAGCCGCCCCACGAGCCGTTATTAAATGATTTTAAATAGTATGCTTCAATATAATTTGGTTTTATTATAGAATGGCTTCCGTAATTATTTGTCACCAAAAGGCTTACATCAAACTTACCTATTGAATTATATAAAATACTTGTAGAATTTTGATTTGATGATGATGGAGTACCTCCTGGAAATGCCCAATTATAGGTGGTTGGATTTTGTGTTGAGGTGCTTATAAAAGTAATTGAAGAACCAATGGGAACACTTGTGTTTGAACAAATGAATTTGGCTACCGGCCATTGCGGATTATTCGGGTTTTCGTTTTGTAAAGAGTCTATATTATTGTTTCGAGCAAGATTCCAAACCAAGTCTTCTTTATTACAACTCAGTAAGGTGATCATAATAATGGTTAATAGAAAAAAGTGTTTTTTCATTGTAATGTTATTGGTTGATTTTGAATTATAACAGGCCCTTCATGCAACTGCTTCCTAATAAATTTACTTTCTTTAATGTTTTTAATACCTTTAGAAAAAACCCAAATAATATCATACAAATAAATTGACGCAGAAAGACCACCTGATACTAAAGCTATCTTATGACTTGTGTTTGCATTGTTGTAGTATTTATCAATTGATGCCTGATCTGTTGCTGTAAAATATTTTTCATGTTGTTCGTCAGAATATAATTTACTACCTATAGCCACCCCTGACGAAATTAAAAAAGTAGCAAATCGTCCCCAACCCTTTTGCCCGTTGTTACTTTTAATGTGCCCATACCAGGCATTAACATTGAGTAAAATACTGAAGCAGGACCTGCAGATGTTTTATAATTGACTAATTTAATATCGTTGTATGTGCTGTTATTAATTGTTTTATTTGTCACTTCAAATGTAAACTTGCCATATTTGTAATTTTGAGAATTAATATATTTAGTAAAAATACTTTCATCTACTACTGAGCCACTAACTAAATTAATACCTTTAAAATTTGATTTAATATTTATTCTGTCTTTCTGCCATTTAAAATCTACATCGATGAATTCTTGAGATGCAATAAAATAACCGCTTACTTTAGATGGCAAAAGTGAATTTGATTTGCTAATTTGATTTAAGAAGGCCGAATATTTAGTATCCGATGAGCTCTTCAAAGTGAATGTACTTTTATTAAATCCTAATGTATCGAAAGCTATTTTAAACTTAAAATTGATTAAGCCATTTTTATCAGTTGTAGTTTTATCATCAAGATTGGTTTGAAGTTTATCTTTAAATGAAGAAAAATCTGTTGGATTTGTTTGTCGATAAGAAAATACAGTTGTTTTTCTTTTAATCAAAAGATCTTTAAGAAAATTGACTTTCTTTATTCCCTCTAAAGCAAAATTATTTTGCGCATCAATCATTAACACTTCATTGTATGCTTCTAATGCTAATTCAAAATTATTTTGTGAGAAATAGGAATCGCCAAACTTCAATTTTTCGTTAACTTTTATTTCTTTAATTTTATTTTTTGCTAAAGTAATCTTGTTTTGAATTAATCCAACATTTTTGGAATAGGTAACAGCTTTTTGATATAATATTATTGAAGATTCATAATTACCTGATTCGAATTGAACACCAGCATCAGAAATTAGTTTATTGCAGATGAACTGATTACATGCATCTATTTTATTTTCAATTTCATTATCATATTTAAGTTGATTAGCAAATTCATATTGCAATTTTGCTTCTTCGTATCTATTTAAATTAAACAAACGATTAGCTTCGATAACGGTATTTTGATACTTTATTTCATTTTCTTTTTGGGATTTAATTAATGCTTCTTCCTTATCTCTCTCTACCTTTATTTCTTGCTGGAGTGCGGCTGAGTTATATATTAAAATGGAATACTTTCTGCTGGAGTCATTATTTTTATACTCTCGAAATTCAATTGTTAAACCACCTTCTTTAAACGAAGTCGATAGAATATTTTCTTCTACTTTCGTGGATCCTTTTGAATTTGAAGAAATTACATTCAATAGCTGCTCAAAACAAGTTTTTGCAGCTTGATAAATTATAATATTAGGCTTGCCAGGTGAATTGTAAAGTAATAAATTACCCCCATTATTATAAATTGACTTTTCCCACTGCACTATATTGTAGTTGAACGAATAATCAAAATAATTGAAGTATTGATCTCGCTTTGCGCCATCAAAACTCCAGCCCTCTTTATTTAAAAATTTCCTCATGTCAACTAAGGATGTTTTCTGCATTTTCATTAATTGAAATTTAGTAAAACATCCTGTATTGTCTTGGGCCTTGCATAAATTGGCAATGCCCAAGACTGTTATTAGCAAACATATAATCCTAATTCGGAAAATATTCTTAATCTCCTTCATTTTCATTTTGTTTTATTTCGGATTCATTTGAAAGATTAGAAATAACTATTACAATCATTGAACCATTAGTGTATGACTTTATTGTTTGTTTTTCATTTTTGTATATGTTCATCTCTGGTGTAGATTGTGTTTCATCTTTTTTGAAGCCATTAAATGATTTTTCAATTGCATCTTTAACGTCTTTTTCTTTACCATAGCCTTTGCCAATAAGATTTACAGCATAAGCAAAGCCCTGTACAATTGCGTTTGGATTAAAAACTTTTTTGGTGTACCATCCATCTTGCACATCTTGAAAAGCAGTTCCTAATACATAAAAATTTAGCGCTGCGTCATTTGTTATTTTTTCTTCAGAAATCATTAAATAGTCGCTTTGGTATTTACTAAAATCAGATTCTGATTTTTTAAATTTAGTAAGAACCTCTGAAAATTTACTGTTTAATGCCAATCCTTCTGGATTTAAAACATTAATCCTACTTACAATTGCATTAATATTAAAATAGTCCGTTTCAACACTTTCATATTCTGAATATCCGGAAAACATGTAAGTAACAAAATCTTGCGAAACATCATCAAATTGAGGATTGATTACATATTTGCCTTCTTTATCAATAAAACCAACTTTCCCACCACTTTGCACTAAGGCAAGCTTACCATTAAATTGAAATGCTATATCAAATTGAGGATTTATTACTATTTTACCTTCTTTGTCTATATAACCAAAACTTTTTCCTGATTTTACTGCTGCTAAATCATGCCCTTTAAAAGGGTCAGCGAGTTCAAATTGAGGATTAATAATGATTTTACCATCTTTATCGCACCATCCAAATTTCCCATCTTGTTCAATCAAATAATTTACACCATCATTTTGCATGGTGGCAAACTGCGGGTTAACAACATATTTTCCATTTTCATCAATTAAACCAGCTTTATCATTTAAACTAACGACTGCTGTCCCATTTAAGAACCTCTCAAGAATTTTTTCAAATTGATAGTTGATTATTAGTTTTCCCTTTTTGTCAATAAATCCCCATTTGCCATCACTATTTTCAACAGCACATTTCCCTTCGGAGAACCTACCGGTGCTGGTAAATTGTGAATTTATTTTAACCTTTCCTTCTTTGTCAACAAAACCCCACTTTACTCCAATGCTATCAATTACACTATATGCTGCTAAACCTTCCGAAAAATTATTTACTTCCTCTGCATCTTGCAAAGTAAATTTAATTTCACCTTTATTATTTATCGCTATAGGAGCCCCGTTTTCACTAACCACCCAAGCTAAGCCATCACTAAAAACAGTTGCTCTTAAATAATTTGCATTAATAATAAATTTACCATCTTCTCCAATAAAACCCCACTGTGGCTTGTCACCAGAAGTTTGAACCAAAGCTAAACCATTTCTAAAAACAGTAGCTTCACTGAATTGAGGGTTAATAACAATCTTGCCCTCCGCATCAATATATTGAAACTCTTCCCCCATTTTTACAGGAATTAATTTCACTTCAGACTCACTCTTTACTCTGTCTCCGCAAGAAGCAATAATAACCATTAATAAAATGGCTGTTACAATTTTTAGTTTCATTTATTTTTATTTTACTTTTCAATTACGTCCATAATTTAATAATAATTTCGGTAAGTCATTTTTAGTTTTCTAAATTAAATTTTGTTTTGGCATAGTTACATCCAGCGTTTAATGCGCTATTTACACTCGTCTACACTGCAATTTCACTATTTAGATTTTTAAGAATTTCTCCTAAAAAAACGATTGTCGACTTTTTAAAATCAAAAAAGTAAATTAATTCAACTTCCTTTTCAATTATTTATTGGTTTTCATCATTGTAACGTAACTTATCAATGACAAACCAAACAGTTGATTTAACTTTATTGATTTTTTCTGTGACAATTTTCTGTATAATGCATATTACAATTTTTTTTACTAATGTTTAACAATTTTGTTACACGCTCTTTTTTCTTTATCATTTCTTGTTTGAATTCATTCTTTAATCGCACAAAAAATTAAGACCATTGATCAAATTCTGAATATTCCTTATGATACCTGTCAAAAGTATCAATTTGTTCCTTTTTTTGTTTTTTTAAGCTATTAAATCCATTTTAAAAACCCTTATTTTTCTATGATTATACATTTATTAGGTGATTAAAAAATACTAGGTTTATTAGACTTTCACGCAGTGCTGGCTTGTGTGTTAAGGAAAAAGCAATGTGACAAATGTGAGTCGGCTTTCCGTTTTTCTATCATGCGGGTCAGCAAAAAAACTAAATCCTTTATCTTTTATTATGACTTTTTCTCTCATTCTCAAACCATTTTTCTTGTCATTGTTGTTCGTTCGGTCTTTCTTCGCCTTTCTGGTAAAGGTTTGTATCTGCAAGAAGTTGGTGCTTTTCATTACAAATAGTAATACATATAAAACAATGTTAAATTAAAAACAAATATGTGTGTGGAGCACTGAACCGACATTTTATTGCAGGTGTTATTAAGGGCTGGTTTTCTTATCAATAATATGGGACTTCCACTGCTGATGGCGTTACTTCTACTGCTTCTACTGCTTCAGTTCCTAAATTGATTTTGTCGATCGAATTTAATGGCATTATAGTTATGTAAACATCTCCTGAACTTGCAGATAAAAAAACATATTGCTTGGCGTTTTTATACGCAGATCCCCCAAATTTTTTTGACATCGCTGCATCTTTAGAATAACCTTTAAGTGAAGTTTCAATAGCTGATTTTACAGCATCCACTTTCCCGTTTCCTTTACCCGAAAGATTGACCTTATAAAAAAACCCTAGTGGCGTGGCATTAGCGTTAAATGTATAGTCATAGTATCCGCTATTAACCCACGCCTTTCCTAAAATATAAAAATCAAGTGTCGCATCATCGGTGATTTTTTCCTTTGAAATTAGGATATGTTGTTGGCTATATTTACTAAAGTCTTCTTGAGTTTTTTTAAATTTAGTAAGAGCCTCTGACATTGCAGAATTAAAAGTTAAACCTTCAAGATTATCAATTTTTAATCTAGAAGTAATTGCACCTACATTAAAAAAGTCTGTTTGGATACTAATATAAGATGAACCACCTGTTAATACATAATTACCAACATCTAATGAAATGTCATCAAATTGGGGATTTGTAACATACTTCCCTTCATTGTCAATAAGCCCAATTTTATTTGAACTTTCTACAACTGCTAATTTACCATTAAAAGGTAATGCCCTATCAAATTGAGGATTGATAACTATTTTCCCTTTTTTATCAATAAACCCCCAATTTTTTTCAGTTGCAACAGCCGCTAAATTGGCATTTCTGAAAGGTAACGCTTCGCTGAATTGAGGGTTTATAATAATTTTTCCTTCTTTATCAGTCCAACCCCATTTACCATCTTGCTCTACTAATAGCAAGTCGCCATCACTTATCATATTTGAAAATTGAGGATTAATTTTATACTTACCAGCTACGTCAATCAAACCAGCTTTTTCACCTGTTTTAACAACTGCAAAACCATTAGAAAAGGCCCATGCACGATCAAATTGATAATTAATAACTAATTTACCCTCTTTGTCAATATAGCCCCACTTGCCATCAGCGTTGCTAACCGCGCATTTTCCATCAATGAAACTACCTATATCAGAAAATTGAGCAGTAATTTTAACTTTTCCAGCTTTGTCTACAAATCCCCATTTTTCTTCACCCGTATCATTAATTTCTTTAAAACCAGCTAAACCATCAGAGTATATATTTACCTCTTCTGCATTTTGTAAAGAAAATTTAAGTTCTCCTTTTGTGTCAATGCAAGATGGGGCAGCATTTTCACTAACCACCCAAGCTAAACCATCACTAAAAACAGTTGCTCTTACATAATTTGCATTAATAACAAATTTACCATCTTCTCCAATAAAACCCCACTGTGGCTTGTCACCAGAAGTTTGAACCAAAGCTAAACCATTTCTAAAAACAGTAGCTTCACTGAATTGAGGGTTAATAACAATCTTGCCCTCCCCATCAATATATTGAAACTCTTCACCCATTTTAACAGGTATAAGTTTTACTACCTCTATGTCTTTACTTCCGCTATTGCACGATGTCATAAAAGCAACAGCAATTATTGAGATGAACATTAATCTGGATGTTTGTTTTAATTTTTTCATTTTATTCTTGATTTTATTTCATTCCTTACTCATTTGGCTTTTCGGTGTCGCCCCGTTTTTTTCAGTGGTTTCTGAACTCCACTTTTTTTATTTAATTATTTCTTGTCACTTATGACGGTCATTTTTCTTTTGTTCCGATTCCTTTTTTTAACTTGCCCATAACGGTTTACAGCCACGAGAAGTGTCGGATTTGGAAAACTAACCTTCCATTAACGACCAAACTTTATTAGTTGTACAAATGTTTATCTTAGCACTTCGCCTGCAATTTTTTTTAGGTGCTGTAGGCTCTTGTGCTTTCATATCATTTTATTGTTTAGCGTATAATTAGTCTTTTTATTTTTGTGCCTTTTTTAAAGTCTGAAATAGTTGCCGTTTGCTTTCCAAGTGAACTTAATTTTTCGTAACCGCCAATAGCATCATCTACATCTAAAATAAATTCTATACTGGGATAAGATGCTAATTCAATTTGTATTGCATTTATATCTTCTTCTAACCAACCAATATTGATGACAACTTCATCAAATAATTCTTGTACTTTCTCTAATGTAGTTCCAATCCCAATTCCTTCTTTGGTTTTAAATGATTCTGAATTAGCTACTAAATAACTTATTTTGTCTTTCCAATACCAAGCACTACAATTATCTGTAGAGATATGAAATACATTTGGATTACTTTTATGTGCAGTTTTTGATTTGCTTTCACTAAAAAGTGAAGCCCCAATAGTTATTTCTGGATTTTCTATTTGTTTCCCATAACTACCATTAGAAATGACTTTCCCTAAATGAAAACCACCATTACAGCAAGCATCCCTGCAAGTGCCATAACCTTGAGTAGACTTATAATCATAGTCGTTTTTCGCAACACTTTGCCACGAACCGCCAATTTTAAAATGCCCAATAGAATTGTCAGTTATCAAATAATCCGAAGACGGTACTGCCTTTAACTGCTCAATTTCTTCTTGTTTTTTTATTAAAAGCATACTTAAATGAGCTGTTTCTGCACTTTGTTTTTCTAATTCTTCTTGTTTGGCAGTTAATTCAGTTTGTTTTGTTTCTAATTGTTTCTTTAACAACACGATTTCGCTTTTTTGTAACTGAAGTGTTGAGTTTAATTCATTGCTTTTTACATTGAAACTGTTTCGTTCATTTGCTACAAGAGTATTTAAACTGTCGCAAGAAAAAGTCAACTGCGCAATTTTCTCTTTCTTGCTTTGCGCATAATTAGCAGTCAAACAGAACAAGACGCCTATTGTTAAAAATATTTTCTTCATT
>JBDNHS010000338.1:0-7191 GCA_041688685.1 Kapaibacterium sp. (SeqCode) | reverse complement strand
TCTAATGCTACTGACTTACAAGCTAAAGAAAGAATAGCAGATGATTTTTCTGATTTTAGAGAAGGAAAACTACCAGCTAGATCTTTAGGAGAAAGAGTGCGCAATTTATTTAATAACATAATAAATTTTTTTAAATCTTTTGTAGCAAAACCAACATTAAAAGATTCCTTATTTAACTCAATCAATACAGGAGGATTTAAAGACAGATTTATTTCAGAAGGTGCTAAGGCATTGCCTGCTCAATATAGAGCAATAGAAGGGCTGTCTGAAGCTCAGACCAATGATTATATTAATGACATGGTTTCTCATGTTAAGTTTATTATTTTTGAAGATGGAAACAAAGACCTTTTATTTAACCCTGCAAAAATTACAAGCAAAGGTGTATTTGCAAAACTAAAAGAGATATATGAAGCAGAAGGGGAAATAGAAGCTCTTGGAGAAATCAGATACAATCAATTAGTTGTGCGTACTGTTGAGTACTTAAGAACAAGAGGAGCTTTATTTAGTTTAAACAATGAGCCTTCAATTAATGATGAAAATGCAAATCAAAATGATTATGCTTATGAAACTTTTTCTACAGATTGGAAGAAGAACTCAGCAGATTCTATTAAGTTTGCTTTGTCTACAATGGTGGAAAGAGTTCCTTTAAACCAAAAAAATAGTTCTACATTAAAATTTACAGAACCAGATACAAGTAATTCTTCTATTAATGGATTTAAGCTTGTTAATTTTAGCAAAGTTTTTGCAACACTATTAGACAAACTTCATAACGTAACAAGTGTAGAAGAATTTAGTAAAAGAATATTAGCATTAGCTGAAACTGATTCTAACTATGTAACTGTGTTTAAAAACCTAGGAGGAAACCTAGAAACTAAATTAATTGAATTTGACTCTTTTGATGAAAACGATTGGAAGTACTTTATTCAATTCTATGATACATTTACAAAACAAAAACCAGAAGCATTAATACAATATGTTGGTATTGGTCAAGATGTTTACACTAACAATGCAAATATATTTACCAACATAAATCAAATGGTTAACTCTTGGGTTAACAATATGAAAACTATTGGAAAAAGCTCTAAAGGATTAATATCTTATGACAAAAAAACACGAACATATAATATAAACAGTGAGGAAATAAAAAAAATAAATATTAAAAAACCTACAGACATGATAGCTTTTCTAGCTGAAATAGGTGTAGATTTTCCTGCAGGATTTTACCAAACATTGAGTAATGAAAAAATTATTTCTAATGGTAAAAAAACTTCAGAAACAGAAATGTTTTCTAACGCAGTAAGTTCTATAAGAACATATTTAGGAAGCAACAATAATTTAATGACTTTTGATTCTGACACATTAAAAATTAATGGACAGTTGAGAGCATTGGCTACGCTGTACACAAAAACTTCTAACCCTAACCAAGATTCTACATACTTTGGTGTTGAAGGACAGCGTGTTGGGTCTTTTTCACAAAACAATGCACCTTCTTCTTTTGAAAATGAATTTAATGAGTCTGCTACATTAGAAGAACTTTTAGAAAAAAGACCAGAATTAAATGATGTATTTTCTAAAGGAAGTCAAGTATTAAAAAAAGGAGGACTGTTTTTTAATGAAGACGGAGAAAGAATTGCTGAAATAAAAGTGGAATATATTCAAGGAACTAAAAATCAGATTTCTGGAAAAAACAAACCTACTTCTAAGTTAACACTAGGAGAAAGACTTGTTCAAGAAATAAACCAAAACTTGAACGGCAAATATTATATTCTTATTCCTGCAGATGGTTCAACTGAATGGATGATGAACTTGGGTAATGTAATATCTATGGAAGATGTTTTATCAGGAGATCACTGGAATAAAATATATAAAATATATAATTCATATTTAGAAGATGAAATAAACTTAGCCTTAGAGAACAGAACAAATAATTTAAACTCTAAAGGCAAAGCAAAAGAACTAAGATTTTTAAAAGACATTTTACCTGAAAAAGAATTAGCTTTAATAGAAAGAATGATTGAAACTAATGAATCTTTTTTAGATATAACAAAATATATTTCTTCAAAAAAAAATGAAATAAATAATTCTATAAAAAAATTAATAGAAGACGCTTCGCAAGCGACAATTGATGCGTTAATTGAGTCAAATGAAATAACTATGTTAGGTGACCAAGAGTACTCTTTAAGTTCTTTTGACACTGCATTCTTAAATAAATATAATTTAAACGGAGTTGTAAGCCAAGAACAACTTAATTCTTTTATTAGTTTTGTTACATTAAACTATGAAATAAATAACATTGAGTTCCATAAGTTTATATTTGGGGATCCTTTTCAATTTAAAGAAAAGAATGGTAACCTAGATGAAACTAAACGTATTAAATCATTTCTTTCTCCTAGAGGAAAAATATTTAACATGCCTGAGTATGATTCATTTTTAAACAGAAAATATAATTCTGTTGATGAAATTGAATTAGATAGTGAAACTCCTGGCTACCATGAATACAAGCCTTACACAAACACTGTTACACTTGATACAGTGAGTATTGTAGGAAGTATTGCTATGATGAATGATGTAGCTCAAGACATTAAGGATGCTTACGCTAAAACAGATGAACCAGATGGAATGTCTTGGTTAATGGATAATACCCACAAAGAAATTGCACTTAAAGAAGGTAAATGGCCCATTGAAGCAGAAGAGTTTCATCAATGGCAAATGGCATACACAAGAAGAGCCTTTGATGCAAAGAAAATAAAGCAATACACTAATGAAAAACTAAGAACTGCGGATAATAAATTATTAGAAAAAGAAAGTCCTAAACACAAACTAGCTGTTAGAAAGCCAATTGTTTCTGGTAGTAAGTACAATAAACAAGAAATTAATCTTGTGTTAGACAAAACTTCTCAAATACCTTTGTATTACAGTATGGTTGAAGGCAAGAGTCTTGAGTCTTTGTATGTTCAAATGTTTAAACAAAAAATTGGTTATGCTATTGTTGTTACAGGAAGAAAAGTGGGAGCGGAAGAATTACACTCTGTGTACGACAAAAGCGGTGCATTCAACACAAATGATTTTTCAAACATAATAGAAGTGGCTTGGAAAACTTACGGTACACAAGTAGAAACAGCTAGCGAAGGAGAGAAGACACAAACTAGAGGTTCTCAGTTAACTAAGATGGCTAGTATGGATTTGTTTGATAACGGAGTTGCTACTAGTCCTGAAGCACAAAAAGCTTATGATAAAAACAAAAATGATTTAAATGCTCTTAACCGAAACGAGTATAATGAATTATTAAAGAAACTTGGAGTAGAAGATTTAGGAGAAGCTGGGTTTGTACTTATTAATGGTAAAGCAATTTCTGAAACATTGATGTATGAAATGATGAGAAGAGAGCTTTCTGAAAATGCTAAAGATACAATTAGACTAAATGAAGAAGGCCAGTTTTCAATGCCTTTTGAAGCATCTCCTTCTTTTTCACAAATTAGAAGCATTCTTTATTCATTAGTGAACAAAGCTTTAATTTCTCCTCCTATGAATGGGGGACCACACGTACAAGTTCCTGTAACAATGTTTGAAGAAGCTCTTAAAGGAAGAAGTCTTGCTATAAAAACTGACAATGGTTGGAAAAAAATATCTAAAGAAATTTATGTAAAACTTTCTGAAGACGATAAAAAGAGAGTGGTACTAACAGATGACACTCTTAAGTTTTATACTAAAGAAGATCCTTATTGTGAAGTACTTCTTCCTGCTTGGTTTAGAAATAAAATAAACAAAGATAAATACAGAACAGACGAGGAATTAATTAAATATTTAAACTCTACAGAGGGAGGCAAAATATTAGAAGGAATTGGTTTCCGTATTCCTACACAAGCTCTTTCTTCTGTAGAAGTGTTTAGAGTTAAAGGATTTCTTCCTGATTATATGGGCAGCACTGTTGTTGTTCCTTCAGAAATTACAACTAAGGCAGGAAGTGATTTTGATATTGATAAATTAAACATGTATCTTAAATCTGTTTATGTAGACAAAAATGGTAATATACAGTTAGTAAAATTAAAAGGAGGAGAACAAGCTACAAAAGATTTTTACAAAACCCTTTTTAAAGAAGTTAATGAAAATAAAGCATTTAAAAAAGCAGAGTTAATAGAAACAGTTGATATTCTTGTATATGGACTTGAAGACAAAAAAAACTTATTAAGTAAATATGGTGAGTATATTATGTCTATACAAGATCAATACACTGATCCATTTGAATTTAGAGTTAAAGTAGAAAAACAACTAGAAGAACTAACAGATGCTAATTTAGACATTGAACTAATCGAACAATATGGAAATTCAATGTATAAAAAAGCACTTGAAAATGAATATTATGATTCATTAAAAGAAATGTTAATTCTTCCTGAAAATTTTAATAGATTAATTTCTCCTTTAAATGATGCAGGACTAGAAAACGAAGCTAGTATTTTAGACACAGCTAGAAAATACGATGAATCTAAATTAAAAAACAGACTTATTGACAGAGTATATATGACTTCTTTAAGACATTCTTTTATTACAGGTAAGAGATGGATAGGTATTGCTGCAGTTAACATTACAAATCTTTCATTAAGACAAAAAAGTAAAACATATTTAGATCCTTCTAAAATAGGGCTATTGTCAGAACAAGAACAAATCTTTGTAAAAGATTTAAACATAGTTCTTCCTCATAACACAGTTAACATTGATGGTGTCAACCTTGTTTCTTTATCTGGAACTAAAACCTTTGATAGAAAACAATACATATCAGAAAGAATGTCTGGGTATACTACAGCATTTGCTGATATTGCTACAAATCCTTTTATTGCAAAAATTATAAAAAGTGATATAGTTGTTTCAACTTTTATGTTTTTAGAATCTATTGGTGCAGGAAAAAATACTTCTTTGTTTTTAAACCAACCTATTATAGAAAAATACTTACAATACTTAGATAGCATTAATTCTAAGAGTGTAATGGGTAGGACAAATCTTGATTACATTAAATCATTGTTTCCTACAACTCAAAAAGAAATAGAAAACGCTAAAATATCTGTGGAAGGATTGTATGATAATATTTTTAATTACGCAGATAAAAAAGGTAAAATTAGCTATAGTAAAAATGCAGAACAACATTTAATATTAGATGAATTTATAAAATACAAAATATTAGCAGATCAATTATTTAGCTATACACAAGCTTCTAACTACGATACAACGAGATTTAGCAGCTCTGATGCTTTGTTAAAAAAGGAATGGGCCACAATAAATGCTAGTGCTACAAACTTAATATCAAACATTGATGACGTTTTAAGCAAGACTTTTATTGGAAACCAGGCTGAATTAATATCTAAATCAATAAGTTCTTTTGGTGCAATTGTTAAAACAGAAGATCCTAAAATAAAAGCTTATACATTATCTACGTTAAAAAAATACGCTACTAAAAAATTTATGACTGCAGATGATTTTGAAAAAATATCTAATCTTATTAGAAATTCATTCTTAGATTATATTATACAAAGCAACTCTACAGTTCGTGAAATGATTAAGCCTTTGTTAGTAGATGGAGAGGCTGTTGCACAATTAGAAAGCGCTAAAATCAAATATCCTGAGATTCAATTATTAAAAGACCTTAGTTCTGTTCCTAGTGTTAGAGAAGGCGGAGCTAAGTCTATTGAATTAAAAACAAACATTAAGGATGCTTATGATGAAAACTTATATGTAGGTATGATGAGAGAATTAAGAGACACTAATTTAGAATTAAATCTTCTTTATAAGAGTCTTATTAATGTAGCTATACTACAAGGATCTTCTCAGTCAGCTATTTCTTTAAGAAACATTATACCTATTGAAGATTACTCTGGTATGATTGCACCTATTGTTGGTCAATTAGTTCCTAGTAATGCTTTAGATGCTTTTACTGAAGGAATGTTTGAAAGAAATAACTTTAAAAACCCTCTTTTATTTGAAGAATTTATTCCTAATGTAGCAAAAGGACAGCCTAGAGAAGATCCAAATACAGGAGAAGACATAGACACTTATACAGTTTATGGATTTGCATTTATTCCTAAAAAAGTAACTGCACAATCTAGACAGCTATTAAAACTTAGCGATAAGTTTAATTATATGCAAGTGGCTTCTGATTTTATTAAAATTCCAAAAGTAATTTCTAGAACTATTAAAGGAAAAAATAATTCTAGAACAGTAAAAATTAATGTAGCAACAGGACTAGAGATTACTAAAAAAGACTATGCTATAATGAAAGCACAAGGAAACTTTGATTTACTTGATAATTATTATTACAAAAAAGTATATACAAAAAATATTGACAAATTTGGAAATAGAATTCCTTTAGTTACGTACAATACTAAAACAGATAGCAACGAGTATTACTATAAATTAATAAACGTATATGGGGATGGAAATAAAGCCGTAGAATTTAATAAAAACTTTACTCCCTCTGTTATAGACAATGGATCTGTTAAAACGTCTAGAGAGCTCTTAGATGAAGAAATAGCAGGATCATTTGTACAATTTGTTCCTGCGGAAGTGGAAACAGTTCCAGAAATAATGCCAACTGATCTTATAGCAAATCAAAACGAATCTCAAGAACAAACATTAACAGAAGCTCAAAATCAAAACATCAATGATTTAAAATCAATAGAACCTGCTTATGCTAATTATACAAATGAGCAGATACAATCATTCATAGAAAGTAAGATACCTGATAGTAAGGTTAAAGAAATTGTGTTTCATGGTACTACTAATACGTTTAATAAGTTTGAAAAAGGTCATAGAAATACTTTAGGATTAAAAAGCAATAGCGATGCTTTTCATTTTACAACCTCTAAAGAAAAAGATTATTATGAAAAAAACTATGGAAAATTAATACCTAGTTTATTAAATATTAAAAGCCCTTTAAAAGATTAAGATGTTGATACAGCAAGCCAATGGATGGAATACCCCAGCGGTTCTGATATAAATCAAACCCAAAAAAAAGGTTATGATTCATTAATTAGATTTTCAAATGATAAGGATGGTGAATTTGAATATGTAGTATTTGAACCTTCTCAAATAACAATATTAAACTCTCCAGAAACAATAGCTGAATTTAAAAAGTTTGTTGGTGAAAATAATAGTCCAACATTAAGACAAAATAATAAACCAACAGGAACTATAAATGTATAT
>JBDNHS010000337.1:0-2510 GCA_041688685.1 Kapaibacterium sp. (SeqCode) | reverse complement strand
ACCAAGTCCAAGACCAAGACCAAGTCCAATCCAACATAGTCGTACTTCAAGAACCGTCACAGCCGGCTATAGTAGAAACTAAAGTAGTAGAAACAATAAAACCAATAAAACCAATAAAACCAATTGTTAAAGCTGTACGTAAAAGTACTAAAAAAACTACTTAAATTTATATAATTCATATTTATTTTTAAAAAAATTGATTTATTATATGATTAATCAATAAAATACAAAACTATTAATTACCAATTACCAAATACAATGTATTATAGAGATAATATTAATATTTTATTTCCTAATTTGCCCATAGCAAAGACATTTTTTGATTTATTAAAAATAGGGTTAGGTGGTAATTATTATAAATTATTTTTAGATCCGTTAATATTATTATACATAGTACTAGATTCTTGGTTAGGGTACACATTAGTAGATATAAGTAATAGTATATTTAGTGATTTTGCAAATAATAAAATAGTTTTATGGAAAATTACTGCGATAATATTTTTACCGTTAATAACCAATTTTATAAATATATTATTTAACAATATATTTATAAAAAAAAAGCTATATATAGTAAATAATATACTTGATTATATTAAAAATATATTTTCTAATGCTCCTCATGAATTTCACGATAAATATAGTATAACTGAAAAATATCATTGTTTTACAACAAGTATATGGGGTTTTGACAGTATATTTGAGGTAATAATGTCGATGTGTTCATCTTTTATTAAAATTATTACGATAAGTATAAGTATATCTATGACAAATCATTATATTGGATTATTGATTATAGTTTCTAATATTATATTATTATACTTGATGCCAAAAATTAATAACTATATGGAGACCTTAAAGGATTTAAAATCTCACAAAAAATTTTACGCAGATGCATATTATGATACTTTAATTTCTGATGAAAATAGAGTAAATCCAATTTTAAATAATATTCAACAATCAAATATTAATAATTCATTAGGTCAAATAGTGACCAGATATTCAAATATAAATAAATGTTATATTATAAAAAATACCATTAGAGGACTTATTAAAAATATATTTCTATTTGCAATATTAATGGTTGCTTTTTACCAAGAAAAATACAATTATATAATGATAATTTTATTAAATAAAAATATTATTTTCGGATTTTCAGATTTTTATGAGGATTTTAAAAAAACTGAAACTCAAAATAAAAAAAATACAGAAGATTTAATTGAAATGTTGGAATTTTTAGAAGATTACTATAAGACGAATATAGCTAATAATGAAATAATAGATGTCATAAACACAGTACCCAATAATTTAATATTGGAAAATATGGATTATAAGTTTTATTACAATAATAAACTTGTAAAAAGATTGTTATCAAATAATTTAATATTGGATTTTACTAGTGACAAAAAAATTATTTTAATTTCTGGAAAAACTGGCTCTGGTAAATCACTTTTTACTAAAGTATTATCTGGACAACTTGACAAAAATGAATACTCTTTATTAAATGATGGAAAAGTAATCAGTGGATTTTCTTGTATAAAATTTAACAGAATTATTCTGAATCAAAAAATATCTGAAGAATATACCTTTAATGGAAGTATACAATTAACTTTAGAAAAACTATATCCTCAATCAAATAATTATAGCGAAGTTAGTGATTTTCTTAAAATATTTGGTATCGAAAATAAAACTAATACTAAAAGTCTAGATAGTAAGTTTTCTGATAAATTATCTGGAGGGGAAAGACAACGAGTAGCATTATCTTCTATGATTTGGAAAGTAATAAAAACAAATCCATCATTTATAATAATTGACGAACCCGAAAAAGGAATTGATGAAGAAACTATGATTTCTATTATGGACTGGATTTTAGTTGTCTATAAAAAAATTATATTTTTGATTACTCACAACGAAACTATTAAACGTAAATATCATAGTCGCACACAAACCATAATCAAGTATAGGAATATAAAAGATGATGACATTGATACAGAAATATACCAAGAATTTATTTAAGAGTTTATTAAGATATATTTTTATATATTATATTTAAAATGGAACAAGAATTTGTTATCACACTACATTATGACATAATTAAAGATCTTTTTATTTATCCGCCGAATTTATATACAGTTGAATTATACGGAAGTTGGAATGATTGGACGATGGGTCATACTGCTACAATGCAATCTGGAATGTCAACGAGTAAAAATATAAATAAAAAAAAACGACCAGCTAGATATACTGCAAAAATTAAATTGGATAAAGGAACATATGAATACAAATGGAAATTTTCATATATTTATATTAATGATCCAATAAAAACTCAAGTTGTATGGTTAAATGATACAATTAATGATATAACTAACAATGAAAATTGGAACCAAAATAATTTATTCGAATATAACTAAATTATAAAACTAGTAATTAATACTATTTTTAATAATTTGTAGAATAAAATTGATTTAATAAAATAAAAGTATATAATTATAACCATATACTTTTATTTATGT